>DATDOQ010000428.1:0-8107 GCA_035293205.1 Bacteroidia bacterium | reverse complement strand
CTGATGGCGGCAAGCGCCGGTTACCTCGAATGGGAAGCTTCGGTTAATTATAATGATACGTTTAAACGCAACGCTTCTTTTTTTTACAAACAGCGCCGGAATTATTTGCCCTCAACGGAAAATCTTTCGCTCGCGACTTTTGCAGAAAACTATGGCGGAACGATCTCGCTCGCAAAATCAGCGAATCATTCGCTGCGTGTGACAACTTCCTGGAGAAAGCTCACGATCGTATCACCAACAATTACCAGCCAGGCACCGGACAACACGCTGGTGGGTCGCATCGAATACAATCTGCGCGCATGGAAAGGTGTGCTTTCCCTTTCAAATTTTTATGAAGTGGGTTCCGGTCTTGAAATGAAAAAAGATTACACCTATCTCGAAGTTCCGGCCGGGCAGGGAAATTTCACCTGGACAGATTATAATTCGGATGGCGTTAAACAGCTGAATGAATTTGAAAATGCGCTTTATCTCGACCAGGCAAATTACATACGCGTCTGGACGCCGGCCAACCAATACGTGAAAGTTTACACGAACCAGTTCAGCGAGAGCTTTAACCTTCGTCCTGGAATAAAATGGGGAAATTCAAAAGGGCTGAAAGGAATCGTGGGTCGTTTTTCGGACCAGTTTGTTTACCGCGTGGACCGCAAGACCATGAGCCGCGAGGCCATTCATGCGTTGGCGCCTTTGCTCGATGACGCCGGCGATACTGCGCTTGTTTCGTTAACGGCGACCATCCGCAATACGATTGTGTTCAACCAGCTGAGCAATAAATTCGGAATGGAATTTACCTGGCAGGATGTGCGCGGGAAAAACCTGCTGACCAATGGCATTGAATCCCGCAACAACAAATTCAACGAAGTTCTTGTGCGCTGGAACATGACACGCACGCTTTCGCTGGTCACCAAATACCGCGATGGCATCAAATCGAACAGTTCTGAATTTTTCAGCATGCGCAATTACCGCATCCGTTATTATGAAACGGAGCCGAAATTTTCCATTCAGCCGGGCACTACTTTCCGCATCAGCTTTCTTTACAGGAATTCTGTGAAACGTAACGCGGCTGATCTCGGGAATGAAGCGGCGATCGTTCAGAAATTCGGCAGCGAAGTGAAGCTGAGCAAGCTCTCGAAAGGAAGCGTGGATGCAGAATTCAATTATCTGCGCATCAGCTACAGCGGGTCGATCGCTTCGGCGGTTGGCTATGAAATGCTGGAAGGATTAAAACCTGGTCAGAACTTTACCTGGCGATTGAGCTGGCAGCGTTCACTTGCCCAGAATCTTCAACTCACGATCGGGTATGAAGGAAGAAAATCGCCTGAAGTACCAACGATACATACAGGAACAGCGCAGGTAAGGGCGGTGTTTTGAGCGGCGGGTGTCAGACATCGGTACGTCCCGCGCGAAAAATTTGCTGATTTGTTGAAATGCTGATGTGCACGTGCCAACGCGCATAAGTTATGCGGCCGGTTCATTTGACGCTCTGGAGAATTCAGAGGTTGTATTTTTGGAATTTGGAATTTCTTCGTGGTTGGCGTTAGCACGGCATTTTTTTACCACACAGAAAAAGTCACTTCACCCTAGCCCCCTCACCACCCCGGCTTCCTTAACCCAAATGCACTCCATTTGCATATTAATCCTCTTCTGTGTTACTTTTTAATTTATGAACTTTTCGGAAGACAAGTCCAATCGACAGGTAACTCTGTCTGATGTTAAAGGATCCTGAAGATGTGTATCCTGTTTTATTAGGAAAATATTCATAAACTCCATCCAAATTTCTCAGGGGTGCGAAAGAAAAGCCTACAGTATAGCTAAAGGATGGGAGCTTTTTGAATAACTGTTTTGATAAATCAATATTGATTTCGGGGCAAATTCTATGAGTGTAAGTTACAGATCGTGAATAAAAAGCAGTTATTCTATCATACGTACCTGTCAAGATACAATTTATATGAATTGATGCCCCGGATGATATATACCATCTGTTTGCAAGGGAAACATCCAGTATCATTCCGTTGCTGAATCTAAAATCAACGGATAGTCCGGTAGACCAATATGTATGGTTAACAAGCCAGTACGCATTAAGGTCGCTCCGACAAAAAGGATAGTCTTGATTATCGGCTAAGATTCGAATCCAATAAGCCGTATTTCCCCGGCTAATAAAAAGCCCGATACGATGCTTGTCAGCTGTGTAGAAATAATACTTTGTGCTAAAACTTACATGAGGTGCAGGCAGGAATTTTGGTTTTGCAACTCCGGAAATCAGAATGGCTTTAGATGGCGGGTGTAGACAGCCTGTTACAGCGAATTCCCAGTGGGATCTTTCCCACTGGGAATAATATTTCTGTGGCAAGGATAATAACGTGCAAACAAAAAATAATCGCGCTACCATATAACACATTCACTCGTAGACGTTCCGTCTGAAGTCTCGAACCCACCGCAAACATCTCCTGACCTAATTACATGATGAGTTGCGTTTAGCTTCGCTCTGACAGTAATGCGTTTTCTCCATCTTTGTTTATATACAATTGCCCAGGGTATGCTATCGGTATCACATTCAAGGCCTCGCGTTTGTCCATCAACTGCAACCTCAACCATTGCCCAGGCATTTCGATAAAAATTTGAACTTCCTATTTTTTTAAAGTTGCGCATTGTTGTCTTCGCTCTCCCATTATGGTTTCCCTTGCCATTCCAAGTAACACGTCCTTTATACATTCTCTTATCAGTTGTATTCCAGTCTTCAGGCCCGTGGCGCTCAGTTTCAAATTCTTCACAGGTGTCTTTTTGCCATCCCATAAAACGGGCAACTGATGCGTGAGAATAATTTGTATCTGCCTTCGCTGAAGCGAACACAGTACAATTTACTGGGCTAACAGTTAGAAAATAATCCTGAACATCATGATGGTACATTGTATTTCCTACTACGTAATCCCCTTTGTCATTAATCATGGTTAGGAAGATTATATCATCGTCAGGCCAGCCATCGTTTCGATTTCATTTGAATTCTAATGCGTATTCATAGAATGAAGCGGCTTTCTCCTTATTCCAAAACTAGTGTCGTTGTGCCAATCACAACCTTTTCGTAATAAATCTCGATCAGGTATTTCCCCGGAAGCAGTTCTGAATCTTTTGGTTTTGGACAAAGGATCAGCACGCTCATCGGCTGGTTGGCGTAGTCAATGGTCTTTTTACCGGCATAATATGAAGTCGTATTGCCGAATGTGAACTGATGGCGGTCATCTTTCACCTCGCTCATTTCCTGCGCGTCCGGTGTTACAATGCGAATGTGTATTTGTTTTGGTCCTGCGGGCGTCAGGTCATTATCGGCAACGTCAAAAGTGACGCGGATGTTTTCCACTTTGTTGGCCTTGGGCGTTTCTGTAGCTTTTTTTCCGGCTTTCACTTCTTTGATGCCGACGGCTTTTACATTCAGGCCTGAAAGCAGTGCCGCTTTATCAATGCGTCCTTTCAGCGTTTCACGTTCACCTTCCACAGCCTTCGTTTTTTCTTTTTGTTCGCCCAGTTCGGTCATCACTTGCGTTTTTTCAACGCGTAACTGGTTATTCAGCGTATTCAGCGAATCGATGGTGCGGATAAATCCTTTCATGATCTCGCGCAACGTAAATGTTTCTTTCTTCAGCTTGGCGATGACATACGAATCTTCTTTGTGCTTTTTTGCCTGCACAAGCAGCGAATCGATGTATTTTTTCTTGATTTCAAGTTCCGCTGTGAGTGCCTCATCGGTGGTTTGAAGCTGCGCGTACTGATCGCGCAATTCTTCGAGATCACTGCGAACATCTACGTTTTCTTTCACGATTTGTTCGATACGGATCTCGTGGGTGGCTACCGTCTTCTTCAGCTCTTTATGCTGCATGGCAAGCAAAACGCACAGCCCGCCAAGCAGAAAAATGATGACCAGGTAAATAGCATGAAGGCGCTTGTTGCTTTCCTCCTTTTGGGTAGCTGACTTGTTTTCCATTTCGGGTGGGTTAAAATATCCTGGCGGATGGTTTCTATCTTCGTCTTCCGATCTTCCGGATAATTTTCAAAATTGCAGCAAAATTACGTTTTTATGCTATCGGCAGGAATAAAACAATTAACAGTCGATTTCTTATCACTTTTTTACCCCAAACTATGTGCTGCTTGTCCCCAAAGCCTGATGCGCGGCGAAAAAAGCATTTGTTTTGCCTGTTTAACCGGAATGCCCCGGACGCGCGATGAAATGGATCCGCTGGACAACCCGGTGGCGCGGGTTTTTTGGGGAAGAGTTCCGGTGCGCGCATCCGCAGCCTGTTACGTTTTTGTAAAAGGAGGGAAAGTGCAGGAACTGATTCACAACCTCAAATATAACGGACGGACAGATGCCGGAATTGCTGCAGGAAAGATTTATGGAAGTGAGCTGCGTCATTTAACGCCATTTAACACCATCGACCTGGTTTTGCCGGTTCCGCTTCACCGGGATAAGCTGCGTAAACGCGGATACAACCAGGCGGCATGTTTTGGAGAAGGGTTGGCAAAAAGCATGCATGTGCCGATCCTGCTGCATGGCATGTTGCGACTAACTGCGACGGCATCACAGACCCGTAAATCGCGCGTTGAACGATGGGAAAATGTGGAGGATGTTTTTGTGGTCAATTCGGATGTTGATCTCAGGGGAAAGCATATTCTGCTGGTGGATGATGTGATTACCACGGGAGCAACCATTGAAGCCTGCGCGCAGCCCCTGTTGCAGACGGAAGGAGTTTCACTGAGTATTGTGTCGCTGGCCAGTGCACGTGACTAAGAAAAGTGTTTAGAATCAGGAACCAAGAATCAAGATCGAAATGTAAAATATCCTTGACTCTTGGTTCTTGGTTCCTGTTTCCACTCACCCATGACCTGACCCATGATCGTCGACGAATCGAAGGACGGGGCTAAGAATTCACTGCCGGCGCATCAAATTATCACATCTGGAATTCATAAAACATAACGGCTCTGTTGATTCATGCTACAAAACCAATTTTAAAAGATAATTCCCAAACGGCTTCTAAATGCATCGCTGTATCTTTGCCAACTATGGCGGAATCGCTGACCATTTCCGGAACATCCAGGGAGGAGAAATACAAATCGCTTCTTCCACAACTTCGCGCGCTAACTGAAGGCGAACCCAATTTCATTGCAAATCTTGCCAATATTATTGCCGCGCTGAAACAAACTTTCGGGTTTTTCTGGGTTGGCGTTTACATGGTTGAAAGCATGGAACTTGTGCTGGGTCCATTCCAGGGACCTGTGGCTTGTACGCGCATAGAAAAAGGCAAGGGTGTGTGCGGCTCCAGCTGGGAAAAAAAACAAACGATACTTGTGCCCGATGTGGAAAAATTCCCGGGACATATTGCCTGCAGTACGGAGGCGCGTTCGGAAATCGTAGTTCCTGTTTTCGCTGACGGGGAAGTAATCCTTGTTCTCGATGTTGACAGTGACCGGCTGAATGATTTTAACGCCACGGATCAGCATTATCTCGAAGCAGTCGCAGGTCTGATCGGGGAAATATATAATCGCCGGCATGCGTAAAGTTTTAGCCGCGTTGCTCCCCGTTTTTCTTGCCGCCTGCGCACAGGTGCTGACACCCGACGGGGGATCGAAAGATGTAAGTCCGCCGGTGCCGGTACGGTATTCACCCGACAGCGCTGCCACCAATTTCGGTGGGAAACGTATCGTCATCCGTTTTAATGAGTACATCCGGCTCAATGACCTCGATAACCAGCTGGTGGTGTCGCCGCCACTGGCCACAAAACCCCGCGTAGATGTGCGGAAAAAAGAAATTGTCATTGAACTGCGGGATACATTGTTAGATAACACAACCTACACGATCTCCTTCGGCAACGCAATCATGGATATTACGGAAGGAAACATCCTGGAAAATTTCCGTTACGTATTTTCGACAGGCCCTCTGATTGATTCGCTGACCTTTTCCGGGAAAGTTATGAATGCAACCACGCTGGCCGCTGAGAAAGGAATTTGGGTGATGCTTTACCAGGAGACCGAAGATTCCCTTCCGCTGAAAAACAGGCCTTATTATTTCACAAAAACAGCGGCAGATGGCAGCTTTCTCCTGACAAATCTCCGTGGCGGTACGTACAAAGTTTTTGCCCTCGATGATAAAAGCCAGGATTACCTCTACAATACACCCGAAGAACGTATCGCATTTGCTGATGACCTTCTTTCGCTGAATGCGTCCGTTGATTCATTCACACTTTATTTATTCCAGGAAAAACCTTCCAGGCAAAAGCGCATACGTGTTACACAACCGGTTCCGGAACATCTGATTGTCGCGTATACGCTGCCATTAAAAGATCCGAAGGTGGAATTTGCGCCACCGCTTCCCGCTAATGTGAAGTTGCTCATCCATAAAAGTGTTGCCGGGGATTCGCTGGAACTTTGGCTCAGCGCGCTGCCCGTAGATTCGATCCGTGTTTTGATCACCGATGAAACCCTGGCGCGTGATACCGGAACCATTTTTCTCCTGAAGCCCGATCCCCGCAAAGCGAAAACAGGCCGGGGCGGGGCGGCGGACCAGCGGGTGTTGCGGCTCGCATCGAATGTGCAGGCTTCAAAGTTTTTAGAGCCTCAGGCGCCATTGGTTGTGTATTTTAACAACCCGGTGCGTGATCTGGATGAAAAAAGAATATGGCTTCTAAGCGGAAAGGATACCGTACCCTTTTCTGTCAGCGTTTCCCCGGACCGAAAGAAAATTCAGTTCGCGTACCCTTTTCTTGCAGACAGCAGCTATGCCTTATGGCTGGCGCCGGGGGCAATTACAGACTGGCTGGGACAGGCGAACGACACATTTCGCGTCAGGTTCAGCCTGCGTCCGGAAGATGAATATGGTTCATTGAAAGTTGTTCCGTCAGGAATTAAACCGGGAAATTATATCCTCCAGGTGCTCAATGAAAAAAATGCGGTGGTGCAGGAGAAACAGATCCGGGATTCCTCACCGGTTGTATTTGAACACCTGGTTCCCGGGCAATACAGCATAAAGCTGGTGGTCGATTCAAATAACAACGGGAAATGGGATACCGGAAATTATTTCCTCCACCGTCAGCCCGAACGCGTCATTATTTATCCGGCCACAACCCGCATCCGCGCAGGTTGGGATATGGATGTGGAGTGGATCTTCCAATAAGAATTTTGCATTGCCAATAGATTTCCCTAACCTTTTCCCCCTTACCACCCTGGCTTGTCTGCCGAAGCGCGGCATGTGCGAGCTTAGGCAGACTTCGTCACCTTAACCCAAAGCGAAACCTTACCATATAAAAATATACTGAATCAAGAGATCCTCTTTTTCCATTTCCGCAAAAGAAAGACGGGCGCGCTCGCTTTTGTATATCCGCTTTAAAGAACAAACCCGTTTCCGGTTAGGGTAAGGAAGCCGGGGTGGATTAGCGGTTAGGGTGAAGTGTTTTTTTTATTCGTGTAGAGCACAAACCGACATAAAAAGAAATATCCGGTTATTTGCCACGCCTGCCGGCCGACGCGAAGCCAGTGCGCAGGCAGGCAGGGATTACACGGATTACCACGGATTATTTTCAGCTACAACCAATTTGTTCCTGTGAAGTGACAAAGGAGGATAAAAAATGCTCAAGAATATTCCAGTTTATTCTAGCGGATACTCCTGTTATGGAATGTTAGAAAATACCTAACCCTTCCCTCCTCACCACCCCGGCTTCCTCACCGTAACCCAAAGCATTCCGCCTCTAAAAAAACCATATACAGAATCGAGCGATCCCTTCTTGGAACTTCCTATTTTAATGTGCAATGTAAAATGAATCCGCATCCAGGCCCGCCGGGAAACTCTGGCGGTATTCCATCAAAAGCTGGTACGATAATCGTGTCGTAATCACCTCTTCCGTAGAAAAAACTGCGGATTTCATTACTTCGCCTTTAAAATCGATGAATGCCGACTCGCCGGAATGAAAGATGAAGTTCCCATCATTGCCGATGCGGTTTAAGCCTACTACGTAAGAAAGATTTTCAATCGCGCGGGCCATCAGCAAGGTTTTCCATGCATGCGCCCGCCGCTCCGGCCAATTTGCAACGAAGATCTGAACATCGAAATCGGGTGTCCAGGTGTCGG
>DATDOQ010000427.1:0-3001 GCA_035293205.1 Bacteroidia bacterium | reverse complement strand
TGGCAAACCGCTCCGATCGATTTATATGATACGCGACTCAGCGGGTCAACGGAGGATTACAGCAAAACAGCAAATTCCGATGTAGTGGTCATCACGTCCGGCCTCCCGCGTAAACCGGGCATGAGCCGCGACGATCTGATCTCCACTAATGCCGCAATCGTAAAAGGCGTCACGGAAAATATTATCAAATATTCCCCAAATGCGATCATCATCGTTGTGTCCAATCCGCTTGATGTGATGACGTATTGCGCTTACCTGACCGCGCGGGTTGATTCACGCCGTGTTTTCGGGATGGCAGGTATTCTCGACACCGCCCGGTACCGTGCATTCCTCGCCGAAGCGCTCAACTGTTCACCGAAAGATATTCAGGCGGTACTCATGGGTGGACATGGTGATACAATGGTTCCGCTGCCACGCTACACAACAGTTGCCGGCATTCCCGTCACCGAGCTCATTGAAAAATCAGCGCTTGACGCGATCATTGAACGCACCAAAAAAGGCGGCGGAGAAATTGTCAACCTGCTGGGCACTTCCGCCTGGTACGCGCCGGGAGCAGCTGCCGCGCAAATGGTGGAAGCAATCCTGCGCGATCAGAAAAGGATCTACCCTGTTTGCGCGTGGCTGCAGGGTGAATACGGCTTGAAAGATATTTATCTCGGTGTTCCGGCGAAGCTTGGAAAAAATGGGATCGAAGAAATCATTGAGCTGAAGCTGAATGCCGATGAACAAAAGCTTGTCAAAGATTCCGCAAAAGCCGTGAAAGAAGTGATGAACGCGCTCGACAACATGAAAATTGCGGTATAAGTTTCAACTTTCTTTTTTTTCGCTGTCGTCTGAACCCGTCCTGGTTTCTTCCAATTATCCCCTGCCATGAAAGTCTGCGTTCCTGTCCGGTTGCTCAGCATTGAAGGCGACGGCTATCACCTGCTTGTACGGATCCGGATCAATGGAAAAAACGCCAATGTCATTTTGGACACGGGCGCCTCTAAAACCGTTTTTGACCTGAAACGGATCGCCGGATTTCTTAAAGCAGAAAAGATGACGGAGAACGACCGGCTCTCAACCGGGCTGGGCACCGCTTCGATGGAAAGCCAGCTGGTTTTTCTTCAGAAAATTTCCATCGGAACATTTGTGCTTGAAAATTTTCCCGCTGTAGTGCTCGATTTAAGTCATGTAAACACTGCATACCATACACTTGGCTTAAGCCTGGTGGATGGTGTCATTGGCAGCGATATTTTAGAAGCATGCAATGCTGTAATTGACTACGGCAAAAAAACGCTGACACTGAATCCGGGCGTTAAAAAGAAAAAAGCCGGTCGGAAAAGAATGCTGGTACGGAAAAGGGACTGAGCAAATGTTCACGCAGAAATAGAGAGTCAGTGGCAATAAAACTTTGCGTTTGCATAATAAGAGCACAAAGAAGTGTAGCCACTAAGACACGAAGGGCACGAAGCAAAGACACAAAAAAATTAATAATTCATTACATCTTCGTGAATTCTTTGTGCCTTTGAGTCTTCGTGGCTATAATTATTGCGCCTATTAAAAAAACCGCTCCGCTAAACGGAATCAATGAATTTATTTTTGATTTCCGGGGAAGGAATCATGCACGCATCTTTTTTGCCCCACCAGCGATAACGGTATTTCGCGATCACATGATAAACCACATCACGTATAAAGGGCGGGATGAGTATAAAGGGGTACAGCAATGAATAAAAGCCCCCGAGTTTACGGGCGATTCGCAGCGCCGCAGTTGTTTTTTTATACAACTTCCCGTTTTCCTGCAGGATCATGCTTTGAAGGTGGGTGGATTCCAGGTCGTTTTCGCGCAGCACTTTTTGTCCCATTGGCGATTGCAGCGGCGCGAAACGGAAATAGTCTTTTTTGTCCTTGCGGATGATGAAATTGACACAGCCGTTGCAGAAGTTGCACACGCCGTCAAAAAAGATCACTGCATGGTTTTCTTTTTTCATTTCCGGTAGGCTGCGGAATAAGGATCCGCAACCAGCTCTGTTTTACTGCCCGGCACAAGGGTGTTTGTCAAAATATCAATGATGCTGTAGTAGCCGTTCCTTCCGCCGCAGCTGGTGGTGTGATGCGGAGCCGGCCCGCCGGGAAATACATTCCGGTTTCCGATGAGCACCTGGCGCCGGTCATCATTCACTGCGAGACCGTGCGGCTGAAATCCTGTATAAATGCTTGTCACAACCGTGTTCGTTTGCCAGTTGATCACAAAAACTGATCCACGGTTCCCCGGAAAAGTAGCAGTGTCTTCCATGCACGTAACATATAAGTAGGGAGTCAATGGATCTTCCGAAACGGCGAGCTCCTGCGGATAAATGCCGACCGGAATCGATGTGATGAACTGATCGGTCAATGCATTCATCACGCTGACGGAATTTGTGCCTGAACAAGTGACGAAATATTTAGTGCCGTCGGGACTGAAAACGAGATCATGCGCGTTGACGGTATTATTGCTGGCGGGAATGGTTGTGCCGTCGATCGGAATTTTTTCGATGTGCGGTGGAAAAGACAGGTTGGGATCCAGCGTGTCGATGCGGTAAATAAAGTTCCCGGAATTGGCGGTGGCTAAAAAGAAGGTTGTGTCATTTCGCAACTGAACAAAAGAACCGTGGGGATATTCAAACAGGCCGGCGCCCTGCCAGGTAATTATCCACCGGTCATTTTCAAGGTCCACAATGGCAACGCGGCCATTCGCGCTCCAGTCAACCACCATCGCGTATTTGGAATCGGGTGTTACGGAAAGCGAATTCCAGTTACCAACGGCCGCGGCGCTGTTAGGTCCAAGCAAAACGCGGCTGACCAGGCCATCATCTGAAGTCCGGTGCTTTTCAAGATAACGGCCTGCGATGAAACAGCAATACCAATGTTCCCCGTCCGGGGAAACGCGGATATTATGCGGAGATTCGATCGCGGCATCGCTGCCGACGGGAATATAACGCATCTGCAAATTTGTCTCCGCGTCAATGACCGTAACCACATC
>DATDOQ010000426.1:0-5233 GCA_035293205.1 Bacteroidia bacterium | reverse complement strand
GGCCTTCGATATGGTGCCGCTCCACGAAATGAACCAGCTTACCGTCTTTAAAAAGCGCAATGGCAGGCGAGGAGGGCGGATAAGGAGCAAAATATTTACGCGCCTGCACGGTCGCCTCGGTATCAAATCCGGCGAAAACGGTGGTCAGCTTGCCCGGCTTTTTGCCCTCGCCTTTCAGCGAATTGATCACACCCGGACGGGCAGCGCCGGCCGCGCATCCGCACACGGAATTTACAACCATTAACACAGTGCCGACCGTATTCACAGCGGCATCCACTGCATCAGGCGTCGTCAGATCTTCAAAACCCACATTCACCAGCTCGGCTTTCATGGGCAACACTAATTGTGGAGGGTACATTATTATAGTTTTTTAAGTTCAGATTTATGCTGCAAAGGTACTAAATTCTAAGGGTTGCCGATTGGGGGAAGCATGTTTGATAATTGAAAAATATTGAAAT
The DNA here is from genome assembly GCA_035293205.1 of Bacteroidia bacterium. Lineage (GTDB taxonomy): Bacteria > Bacteroidota > Bacteroidia > Palsa-965 > Palsa-965. The sequence continues at coordinate 4,775 of DATDOQ010000426.1, read as the reverse complement.
ATTGAAAGATTGCCTATTGCCTATTCATTGCTTATTGCCAGAGCGATATCTTGATAGGCAGCAGGAGAGGTGAAGTCATAGTCTTTCTCAGCCGCTTGCCTTTCCATTAACCCTTTCCTCAATTTTATGTCGATGCTACGGCGAATCGCTTAAATTTGCTGACTATCCAAAAACTCATGAAAAAATTATTGCTCCCTGCAGTGTTCTGTTTTATCGCAACACTGCTTCACGGCCAGGTGAAAACAAAGCTGGTAGAAAAAGTGACCACCAATGGCACTAACAAGCTGGTTATTCCTTATGAAAAACACCTGCTTCCCAATGGGCTCACCGTGGTCATTCACGAAGATCATTCCGACCCGGTAGTGTATGTGGACGTGACTTACCACGTTGGATCAGCGCGCGAACAGGAAGGTCGCTCGGGGTTTGCCCACTTTTTTGAGCATATGATGTTCCAGGGTTCCGAGCATGTCGGCGACGAAGAACATTTCAAGCTGATCAACGAAGCGGGCGGCGATCTGAATGGAACCACCAACACCGACCGCACCAATTATTTTGAAACAGTTCCTTCAAATTCACTTGAGCTGGCTTTATGGCTCGAATCCGACCGCATGGGTTTCCTGCTCGATTCGGTTACGCAGCGCAAATTCGAAGTGCAGCGCGCCACGGTGAAAAATGAGCGCGGGCAACGTTACGACAACGCGCCTTACGGACTGGTGTGGGAAAAGATTGGCGAAGCCATGTACCCGGCCGGTCATCCATATTCCTGGACCACCATCGGTTACATCGAAGACCTGAACCGCGTAAATGTAAATGACCTGAAGAATTTTTTCATGCGCTGGTACGGACCGAACAACGCGACACTGACCGTTGCAGGCGATGTAAAACCGGCCGACGTGCTGAAGCTGGTGGAAAAATATTTTTCGCCAATCCCTCGCGGACCAGAAGTGAAACCGATGGCGACCATGCAGGCGACACCGGTCGCTGATCGTGTTATTTCCTACGAAGACAATATCCGTTTTCCGCAGCTGACCATCGCGCGGCCGGGCGTTCCCACTTTTACTCCCGATGAAGCGCCGCTTGACGCATTGTGCAGCATTATTTCCGAAGGGAAAAGTTCTGTTTTCTATAAAACTTTTGTGGAATCCAAAGTGGCGCAAAGCGCAAACATGTATAGCGTCACCATGGAATTGACCGGACTTATTGCCATTAATGTGCGCACCTATCCCGGTCATACACCACACGAAGCAGACAGCCTGCTGCTTGTTGCGCTGGCAGAATTTGAAAAGCGCGGCATCAGCGATGACGACCTGGCGCGCTTCAAAATGAAAATGGAGAGTTATATCCTCGACGAAATGTCAAGCGTGCAGGGCAAGGGCTCGCTGCTGGCGCAGTTTCAGACGTTCACCGGAAATCCAAACCGCGTGCAGAAAGAGCTGGATCGTTACAAAAACATTACACGCGAAGATGTGCTGCGTGTTTACAATAAATATGTGAAGAACAAGCCTGCCGTGGTTCTCACTGTTGTTCCTAAAGGAAAACCGGAATTGAAAGCGCGTCCGGATAATTATGTGATCCCCGAACACAAGGCCGGCGCGGAAGAGAGCGCCGAATACAAAAACCTGTCCTATAAAAAACCAACAGACAACTTCGACCGCTTCAAACATCCGGTTCCCGGACCGACGCCGGTGGTAAAGCTTCCGTCGATCTGGCACGATCAGTTTACAAACGGGCTCCGGCTCATTGGCACCCAGTCAAAAGAAGTTCCGCGCACGCATATGATGCTCAACATTTCGGCCGGGCACCGGCAAACAGACACGTCACAGGCGGGGATCGCGTACCTGCTTGTGCGCATGCTCGATCAGTCTACGCTAAAACATTCCGCCGCTGATATTGAAAAAGAGCTGGAGCTGCTGGGCAGCAGGGTAAGTGTTTCGGTCAATTCGGATGAGATCGTGGCGAACATTACATCACTCACGCGTAACCTCGATGCCACGTTGGCGCTGGTGCAGGAAAAACTTTTCCAGCCCAAATGGGATCCCACCGAATTTGAACTGATGAAAAAACAGCAGATGGAAGCGATCCAGAATATGAGCACGCAGGCCAGTTCCATGGCGTGGTTTGTTTTCAATAAAATGGTGTATGGTTCCAAAAGCATCATGGCATATCCGCAGATCGGTAATATGCAAACGGTGTCGAAGCTTACGCTCGAGGACGTGAAGGCATATTATAAAAAAATGTTCTCTCCGAATATCGCGCGATTCATCGCCGTTTCCGATTTGCCAAATACTGCGTTGATTCCAAAACTCGAATTTCTGAAAAAATGGGAAACGACCAATGCCATGCTGAAGCGTCCGGGCGCGGGAGATGTTGCCGGTCCGATAGCTATCGGACCTGCAACACCGGGTCCGACGAAGATTTTCCTCTACAACAAACCGGAAGCCGCACAATCGGAGATCCGCCTGGGAAGAATGGGAATGCCCTATGACGCGACAGGCGAATATTACCAGTCGGGCATTATGAATTACCAGCTGGGTGGAAACTTCAACAGTCGCCTGAATTTAAAGCTGCGCGAAGAAAAAGGCTGGACCTATGGCGCAGGATCGGGATTTAATGGCTCACGCTATTCGGGAACATTCGTCGCGTATGCAGGTGTGCGTTGGGACGTATCGGACAGTTCGGTGGCGGAATTTGTAAAGACCATCCGGAATTATGCAAGCACTGGAATTACGCAGGAAGAGCTGGAATACACGAAAAAATCAGTTTCGCAAAGCGAGGCGTTGGCGTATGAAGAGCCTTACCAGAAATTGTATTACATGAAATCGATCATCGATTACAGCCTGCCGGATAATTATGCCGAAGAGCAAAACAAAGTGTTGCAGTCGATGACAAAATCACAAGTAGACGCGCTCGCGAAAAAATGGCTGGACCCCGACCACATGGTCATTTCCGTCATCGGCGATAAGGCGCGAATCGGCGCAGCATTGGCGCAGCTGGGTTATGAAGTGGTTGAAGTGGATGCATTCGGCAATCCAATGCCAAAGCCGGTAGAGGTGAAAAAAGAAGAGCCAACAACTCCTGCGCCCATTATAGAAGAAAAGAAAGAGTCGGAGAAAAAAACGAAGAAGGATAAGAAAAAACGGAAGATCAAAGGCGTGCGGTAAATTTTACAACCACCCCGGCAGAAATGTTGGGGTGGTTTTTAATCCGTGTAAATCCTCGGCTAAAAATAATCTGTGAAAATCTGTGTAATCTGTGGCTAAAAATAATCCGTGTTAATCCGCGGCTAAAAATAATCTGTGCAAATCTGTGTAATCTGTGGCTAAAAATAATCCGTGCAAATCCGCGGCTAAAAATAATCCGTGCAAATCCGTGGCTAAAAATAATCCGTGCAAATCCGCGTAAATCCGTGGCTAAAAAAAGGCCGACCAGAGATTTCTCCCAGACAGCCTTTCATTTTCAAATATTGTATTAATTATTCCGTAAATACCATTCGCTCCCTTGCAATCGCTTCGCCATTCGCGCGGATCTCCACCAGGTAAACTCCGGCTGAAAGTTTTGAGCGTTCTATTGCAATGATAGAATTGCGCAGCGCCGCTTCGGAATAAACTTTTTGTCCGCTCAAATTGTAAATATGAAGCGAAAGATTTGTGAGACCATATTTCACAAAATGATCGACGCGGATAAATGCGACATCATTAGCCGGATTGGGATAGACGGATAATTTAAATGGGTTCGTATCAAAAGTGCCGGCGGATGTCGTGAAATTGTTTTCGTAAAGGGCATGTCCTGCATCAGCCGGCAGATTCGTCCAAACATCTACAATGCCGGATGGCCATTTCACCACAACACTGTCGATGCCGGTATTCGAGCCGAGGCCGAAAAAAACCGAAAATGAATTCTGGATGCCATAACCTTCGCCCGAACGCACCTCGCGAACCTGCTGGCCGAAATCTCCATATATTTTTACAATGGCCCCGATCCCGTTTTTATTGCTCATGCCGGTGGAAGCTCCCCCCGTAAGATTGAACCGGATCCAGTGATTTCCGTTGGTATAGGATTCATTCATCCATAGTTTGTCGCGGCGTGTGCTGGACGGAGTGTTGTATAGGCTGCAATAGCTCGAATAGACATCAAGAAATCCATCGCCGTTCAGATCGCCCACACCTTGCGCGCGGAATTTATACGTGCTGTATGGGAAAGGTGCGGTAACCAGGTTGAAAGTCGCGTCGCCATTTCCTTTGTAAAGCTGGCAATCGCCGCCGGTCAGCAACAAGTCAAGAACGCCATCATTATCGAAATCATGGAAAGTTGCATTCTCACCAAAATAAGCCATGGTGGTAGAAATGCCAGAGCCGGACATCACATCCGTAAAAACACCAGAGCCATCATTGATGAGCAAACGGCCATTCACATCCTGATTGAGCACAAATGCATCCATGTCGCCGTCATTGTCAATGTCGCCCCACCCGGTGCTCCAGCCCTGCGCGCCGTCACGCAGATTGGTCCAATTGGTTGTATCCTGCGTATAGGTTCCGTTGCCGTTGTTCATCCAGACCTGGTCGATCCGGCGGGGATCTGTGGCTTGAGTAACCCCTTGCCGGCAATGGGTAACCATTAAATCAATCAGGCCGTCATTATTTATATCGGTCCAGAGTGAGGCGTAATTTCCGCTGTTGACATCATTTTGTATCACCGGTACCTGCGCAAGCGGCATTACAGACTGATTGAATGTCCAGCTGCCCGTTGAACTTCCTAAATAAATATGTGGCATGGCT
>DATDOQ010000425.1:0-3558 GCA_035293205.1 Bacteroidia bacterium | reverse complement strand
CTATTTGTGATACGACCGAGCCCGCCATTTCCTGACCAACTTTCATGCGGAAGCGGAAAGTATTCCATAAAGGATTTTCCGTCTGTATGATTAAAAAACAAATGCAGCTGCAGCTTCGATTTAATCGGGAAATCCTGCCCGCTGAGGTAAATAAAATAATCCGTTTGCGGAAACTGTGACATTGCTTCTTCAAGTGAATTGAAGGTGGCCTGAACCTGCGAAAAACCACCCCAATATATATCCACACGGTCATTGACCCAATAAATCCCGTTTGCTTCAACCGCCTTTCTGAATGCAACTTCGTCCGCTTTACGGTCGATGTGAATGGCAAAATTCACGTTTTCATCCGCAAGTGCATTAACAAGCCTTGCAAGCTGTGCCGGCAAACGATGCGCGAGGATAATGTAGGTAAGCTTCATAAACGCAGCCATTCAGGTGGAACGATATCACTTGCATCCGCCAGCGGATCCGAAAACCAGTTCCCAGGAGCCATTACTTTCTTTCCAGGAAATTCACCCAACCAGGCGCCCCACCAGCTGAAACTGCTGTTCGCGATGATGTGATGCCGGCAATTGCGCATCAGGAAAAGATCCCAATAACTTTCACGGCCTTTATTATGCGAAACAAAAACTGTGTTCGATGGCAATTGAATATTTTCTTTTACCCACTCCAGTTCGTCTGAAAAAATAAAAAACAAAGGATTGGTTGATATTCCTTTCATCCGGGCTGCCGCGCGCTCGTAATAATCAATTGAACAGGCGCCATGAAAACGACTCGCCCCGGGATTCGTTACATAATCCCCGCGGCGTACATGAATGCTGATTGAATTCGAAGAGCTTATTTGCGAAAGCAATTCAACATTCCTGCCTTCAGGTTTATCAACCGGTTGAAATTCCCTGAGCAGCAACGGCCGGATATTTTTAAAATATTTTTCACTCTGCCAAAAACCATCGAGGAGAACTGGCGGTCGCGCTTTTTCAAAAGCTGGATTGTATTTCGTTGATGCCGCACGAAAAATCCGGTTATGGATAAGTGATGGCACCCGGGCTGCAATTCGCCGCAGGAAAGGATTCCGGTCCACTCTCTCCAGCCGCGTGATTTCCTCTTGCGTTGCGATCGAAGCGTTGATCTGCCAGGCATCAATTTCAAGATCGCGGATCGTATGGGTGAGGTTTTCGCCGCGCTTATCCAGAAAGGAACGGTCGAGCAGCAATGGAACATGAAATTTTTCAGACAAGGAACGACCGGCAGCATACTGGAACATTTGATTTCCGAGTCCGCCCATTAATCGTGTTATGACAACCGGTTTCATTTTTCCGTCAGCAAACTTTTATACATGATTTCGTACCGGTCCGCAATTAATTCCCAGGTAAATTTTTCGCGCCAGGCCTTGTGCCCCGATTCCGCCAGTTGTTCCCGCTTTGAATCATTCTTTATTAATTCTTCCAGCAATTTTGCCGAACCTTCTTTTTCCGCATGACTGTATCCATGTTGATCAATTGAGGTAGGCAGCAATGCACCTCCCCCGCTCCAGCGGATAATTTCATTCGAATTTCCCACGTCGGTAACTAGGAAGGCGGTTTTTCCGGCCATAGCTTCAAACAGGACGATCGGGGAACATTCGATATTGGATGGAAATAAAAACAGATCGGCCGTTTTGTAAGCAGCCACTGCCTCATCGCGGTCCGCGGAACGGATGATCACCCGTTTGCTTTTTTTCGCCAGTCGCAGACGCTGAAAAATATTTGTGATTCCATTGAATTGCTTCTGAAATTTCTCCGGATCATTTCCGATAAACAGCAGCGTTACATTTTCAACAGCCGCACGGTCGAAAATTTCAATAGCTTCTTTTTGACCTTTCATCCCTGTAAATGAGCCGACATGAAGAATAAGCTTTTGATCACCCGGTATCTTAAATTTTTTCCGGATTTCAGGCAGATCCGTTCGCCCGAACTCATCTGCCGCGGCGCCATTAGGGATCAGCTCCAGCTTGGACAAGCCATGTTTTCGCGCAAAGTTGATGTCGCGGTAATCGTCTGACAGGAAAACCAAACAGTCAAACTTTTTCAGCCAGGCAGGCATTTTTTCATAATACGTTTTGTACGCCGGATTATAAAGCATGGAAAATCCTGTGGGAACAAAAACTTTTTTGGCGTGGATCTGATCGAGTAGCGGCAACGCAAGATCGGTGGCCCAATGCTGCGCAGCGAAAAAAGTGACAATATCAAATCCGGATGCGCGCAACCAGTCCTCGTATTTTTTTGTCTCACCGCTGAGTTCCCGGATGGATAGTCCTTCAACGGCAAAATCCACAATTTGCACACCCTTGTGTATAGATTCATTTCGTTCAGGAATTTTTCTGCATGCAACAGTAACTGCGTGTCCTTTTGCGGCAAGCCGTTCGGAAAGCTGCCGCACCACTTCCTGCATGCCGCCAACGGATGGCCAATAGGACTCGACAACGTGCAGGATCTTCATGCTTATTTTCTATAGACAAGTGTCATGCCCGGCAGACCGGTATTAATGACAATGGTTTTATACGAATTTCCATGCGCCGCCAAAACATCCCTAACCGCGAGGTAAGGTCCGGTATTATAACCGGCGTTTTCCGACTGGTAAAAAGTATCGTGCAAGAGAACCGCCGCGTGTGGAATATGCTGCAGGATGGCCGACAGCTCTTTCATCACTGACGTGTAGCTGTGATCGCCGTCCACAAAAAATAAAACATTGCCGCGCGTTTTGCTTTGATCGTAAATCTCAAATGAGCGTGTCAGCCCATCGGCCTGGTGAAGGGTCACTTCTTTCAATCCGCGCACAAGTTTCCCGCGATTTTTCTGTGGATGCTCTTTATGAAAAACCTCATCGGGAAGATCGATCGAATGGATTTCGCAGGGAATATGAAAAGCTTTGATGGTTTCATAAAACACACGCGCCGATTTTCCTATGTTGGTCCCCCACTCAAAAATATAAGAAGGTTTAAACCGGCAAACAGCGCCCGTCATCAGCATCAGCTCATTCAGCGGAAACGGATGCACGCCGACAACCGGTACCAGCTTCTTTACTATAAATTCAGAAATGATCCAGTTGTTCACTTCGAATTCCGTCGCATTTGCATTGACGGCTGGGTCCTGATAGCTGGTCTTTTTAAAAATTCCCATCTGCGTTTAGTTGGTGCTGAATTTTCTCATAGCCTGCAACCAGACACGGGTCAGCACCGGCGTGCTCCTGTGGCTGATGCGGTAATCCCTGCGGCATTTTGCAAGCCTGTCGAAATGTATGGATGCTCTTTGCAGGCTAAAATCCTGGCTGAGTTTACGCGTCGCTTTTTCAATTCGCCGGGCAATGCGCAGAATTGAATTTTGCGCCGGCTGCACAGGCAACGCGTCGAAAGCGCAATGATATAAAAGACAGAATTCATGAAGCTGCTGAATTTCTCCGGCATTCAATTCCTGCCCGTCACGTTTCAGCAAATCGAGTATGTTCTCCGCGCTTTGTTTCGCCACCGTTTCGGCATAGTTGACTGTAATACGGGAAATGCTGCTCGTCACTTCCCGGTAT
>DATDOQ010000424.1:0-14637 GCA_035293205.1 Bacteroidia bacterium | reverse complement strand
GGCGCGCCGGCATCGATCCAGTCGCGAAGGGTGATCACCTCTTCATGCGATAACGGATCACGCTGGTAAGGCATGGTTGGCTCAGCTTGCACACCCAAATCCGCGTACGTGTTTGTGAACAAAAAAAGTGGGCTGAACTCGTGGGAATAAGGAATAACAACCGCGCCGTTACGATCGCCCTGCATCATCGTTTCCCAGCTTGATAAATCAAGCCCTGCCGCGGCATCTTTACTTTGTGTATTATGACAACCTGCGACAGCGCATTCCGTGAGAATTATTTTCCCGACCGCTTCCGGGTACCTGCTTCCTTCGAGGTCAATGATAACTTTATCCTGCCGGCAGCCTGTATAAATGGAAAGCGCGCCGGTGAGCGTGATAACTAAAATGAAGAAGGAACGGCGCATGGCTCAAATATCAGGTTAAAAGCGGTGATCATAAAACCAAAGACACAAAGCAGGGCCAGAAAGTCACTAAGAACACAAAGGTTCACGAAGTGAAGACACAAAGATTTATTTTGTTCTCAGGAATATATGCCGCAGTTGCATCAGTCCTTCGCAATTCCGGTGATCAGTTTCCCGTGGGCGATTTCACCTGTTGCAGTTCGCAACGTAACAATGTAAACGCCGGGCGATAAATTTTCTGTGCTTATCGTTGAATTTGATTCATTAATGACTGTCCGGTAAAAGATTTGTCCGGCAAGATTCGCGATGCAAATTTCTGCAGGCAGCGCTGAGAACGGCAGACTGGTTTTAATGTAAAAAAAATCTGTCGCAGGATTGGGAAATATATCAAAAGAAACGGTTTCTGTATTTTCTGTCATCCCCACACTCGTTGAGCCTTTAAAAATAGAAACGCCGCCCGCATAATTTCCTATGATCAGATCGGGTAACGTGTCACCCGTAATTTCCGCCATCCACGGAGCCACACGCAATCCTTCGCGCGCGCTCACGTACATGGAATCGGTTAATGTAAACGTTCCGGTAAAAGTTGCGCTGTTCACATCATCATACTTGTACACATAACCACGTTCGGAACCAACAAGCAAAACGAATGTTCCGTTATTATTCCAAACAAAAGGAACGCTGTAGCCGGTGGAAAACCCGGGCTGACGCACATCCACATTTCCGAACAAAACAGTAACCAACGCGAAATTTGGTGATGTGGAAGTTCCGTTGTTCACGTAATAATTGATGGTGCCGTTTTGTTCGCCAATTAGAAGGTCAGTCAATCCGTCGCCGGTTAAATCAATCAACTGCGGCGTGGCGGAATTTCCAACGTCAATGCCCATATAATTGGCTTGCGCAAAAAGAAAATTGTCGTCGGGGCCTGGATCTTTCCGGAAATAAGTGAGCTTCCCATCCGCATCGCCAACGAGCATGTCCGCATCGCCATCCCCGTCCAGGTCGCTGAAAGCCGGAACAGGTCCGGCCAACACGGGCGCCTGCACATGCACATTTGAAAAATCATCCGTCATCAATTTATAGGAAGGGAAGGAGGCCGAGCCAATGTTTTTGTATAAGGCAATTTTGCCCGGGTAAATGCCGCTGCTGCTGTAATAACCTTGATTGCCAATGAACAGGTCTTCATCGCCGTCACCATCATAATCAAAAAAACGCGGGTAAGCGCCTGCGCCTGTTTCGATCATGTCGCCCTGCAGGAAATTGCGGCGGTTAAAAGCAAAGACGCAGGAATCATTCATGGTTGTGTTTAAATATAACCAGTTTCCCTTAAAGTTTTCTGAAACATTCTGCGCGTTTGGTGAAACCACCAGGTCATTCGCCCCGTCGTTGTTGACATCGAGATGGTAACCGCAAATAAAAGTCTGCAGAAAAGCCGCGGTATCATAAACGGGAAATGTATTGTCCACCAGGTCGATCTCCGCGTAAGAAATGTTGCCGCCATTTCGTCCATACACGATCCGGTTGTTGGTTAAATCGCCAATGAGAATATCAACATCAGCGTCACCATTGGTCATAATGCATTCAAGGCAGGAACCATTGTGCCGTTCTCCTGCGGCTTCACTTCCGGAAATTGACGGCGGACCACAACTGTCGTTAAGGACAAGGTTAGCATTCAGCGTGTTTTCCGCAATTTCTCCCCAGCAAAGAGATTCGATTTGAAACCATAAGCTGTCGCAGTTGCCCAGGTTTTCCTGGCTCATGTTGCGGTGAAATTCAATATACACGCCTGCTGCGTCAAAAGTTAAAATATCCAGATCACCATCGCTGTCAACATCACGGATCGCCGGTACATCCACGGAGGAAATGAAAATAGTCTGGAGGATATTCGTACTGTTCGGCATAAGGTTGCTGCGGACCGTATCGGTTACCAGCTGAAACTGCAGGCCGGTGGAAGTGGTTGAAATATTTTTCCAGACAGCAATTCCGGGAACCAGCGCGCCGCCGGCGGTGAAAATATCCATTTTGCCGTCGCAGTTATAATCACGCAGCAAAACCCAGTCGCGGAGCCGGGGAAAATCAAAAACATATTGCGGCGCAAGTGTATAATCCACCTGGTTGGCGATTCCATTGTTGCGGTAGGTGGTGATCTTATTGCCGGTACGGTCGAAAACAAAAAGATCTTGCGTTCCATCCTGGTCAAGATCAATGGTTGAGAACTGACAAAAATTCATTCCGCCGGCCCAGGGATGCAGTAATTGAGTGGTGTCATGGAAAACCGGGATCGAATCATTGCGGAAAAACTGGATCTGCGCAATCACTGCGAAGCTGAAAAAAAGAAAGATGGAAGTAATGCGGAATTTCATACTACCTGCTGATCACGAGTTTCTGATTCATAGCGGAACCGTTGCATGAAACAAGCGAGCACACATACATGCCGGTTGCAAGCGAAGTGAGGGAGATGACTTCGCGGCGTTCGCTGATAATTTCATGCAAAACTATTTTTCCGGCAAGATCCGTTACGAAAAAATCATGCATGCCTACGCTGTTTTCCTGCAATTCTATCACCAGTTTTTCCTGCGCGGGGTTCGGATGTAATGAAAAAACAGGCTGAACATAGTTTCCTATTGAAACACTGACATCACCGTAAAAAATAACGAGCCCGCCTGCGTAATTGCCGATGACCACGTCTTCGATACCGTCGCTGTTCAGATCGGATGTTGACACACCGAGGCGGCTGCCTTCAAAAGCATTCACATACATCGAATCCGTCAGCGTAAAAGTGCCGCCAAGATTTCCATCAATATTATCATAACGATAAACATATCCACGTTCCGAACCAACCAGTAATACATACTGGTTATTTTCTTTGTAGATCCAGGGCATGGCGTAACCGGTAAAGTAGGAGGGCGCGTTCACCTGCACATCGCCGAGCTGTTGTGTAATCAGTGAATAAACCGGCGTGGTGGAAGTTCCGGTGTTGCGGTAATATTTCAGCGTTGCATATTGTTCACCGATCACCAGATCAATCAGGCTGTCGCGGTCTATGTCGATAAGCTGGGGGGAAGCAAAATTTCCCACATCAATGCCCATCCAGTTAGTTTGCGCCAGCGCAAAATTGTCGGCCGGTCCGGGATCTTTTCTGAAAAAATGCAAGAGTCCTGACTGATCGCCAACGATCATATCTTCGTCACCGTCGCCGTCCACATCGCCAAATGAAGGAGCCATACGGGCGATTCCGGAAGAAGAGGCGCCGGCAAAATCGCGGGTGATCAGTGTGAATGTTGGCAGGCTCGCCGAACCGGTGTTTTTCAGCAACGCAATTTTTGACGGGTAGGGGAACAGCGTATCGTAATAACCATAGTTGCCCACGAGAATATCTTTATCCCCGTCATTGTCATAATCAAAAAATACCGGGTAAGCGCCTTCACCGAAATCAAACATCTCGTCCTGCAGAAAATTATTTTGCACGAATTGAAGCCGGACCGAATCGTTGGTGCCGGTGTTCATGTAATACAGCACCGATGAGAAATTATCGGAAATATTTTGCGCCGAGGGACAAACGACGAGGTCTTTTAGTCCGTCATTATTTACATCGAGATGAAATCCGCAATTAAACACCGCCTGGTCAACCGCAGTATCATACGATGGAAAATACACATCTGCCGAATCAATGATCGCGTAAGCAGCTGTTCCCCCGTTGCGTAAAAAAACCATGCTGTTGCTGGAAACATCCCCCACCAGCGCATCCTGGTCCGCGTCATTATCCACATTGATGCATTCGAGACAGGAACCCGTATGCGAACGCATAAAAGCTTCGTTTTCCGTTTTGTCCAATGGTACAGGCGCGCATGTTGTATTCAGTGTTACGCCTGCGCTCACCGCGTTTTCCGTGAATTCGCCCCAGCAATTGGAACCCACTTCGTAACGGATGCTGTCGCATACGCCAAAGAGCTCCATGCTCATGTTGCGATGAAACTCAACCTGGTTTCCCAATGACTGGAACGTTAAAACATCCAGGTCGTTGTCGCCATCAATGTCGCGAATCGCCGGAAGATCGATCTGGCTCACATAAAGATTCCCGATGAAATGTGTGCTGTTCGGAGACCGGTCCGTGTTCACAAGATATTTCACCAGCACAAACTGCAACCCGGTTGTAACCGTCGAAATATTTTTAAAAATGGAAAATCCAGCTACGGAATAAGTGAAAATATCTTCGAGGCCGTCGCAGTTGTAATCACGCAGCAATGCCCACTCATGCAACAGCGGAAATTTATCAATATACTCCGGAGCCGATACATAATCAGGCTGGTTAGGCGTTCCCTGGTTCCGGTACGTCGTGATCTTGTTGCCGGTCCGGTCAAAAACAAAAAGATCTTTAATACCATCAAGATCAAGGTCAATTTCCGACATCATCGCAAAGTTGATTCCACCTGCCCATGGCAGTATCAGCTGCTGACTATTGGCATAAGCCGGAATGCTGTCGGCCCGCACAAAAAAATTAGTAACCTGTCCGGCCATCACGCCCGGCAAAAAGAAAAATGAGCAACAGGAAAAAAGTAGTATGAATTTTTTTGTCATGGGTCAGGGGCGCTCTACAAAGATAACTTAAAAGCGCGCCTTCAATACGAAGCATAATTCGTTCCCGTGCGCAGCTCAATCATCTTTGTTCCGGCATCGCGTATATCCCCGCGAAAAACAATGCGGTTATTGCGATCAATTATTATTGTCATGGGATGCCTAACGCCCAGTTCGCGGACAAAATCTTTATGCGCCGGAATCACAACCGGAAAAGTATAATTCTGTTGGCCCATCCATTCAAACGCCTTACCCGGAGATTCGCTTTCATTTGGAATGTTAACAGAAAGAAATGACACTGCAGGATCCGCCTGAAAATTTTCAAACAGGCGCTGGACGGCCGGGAATTGTTTGCTGCAAACTCCGCAGCCGGTGGCCCAGAAATCCATCAGCACAATTTTTCCTTTTAATTTGTTTTGATCGATCACACTACTATCCGCCGCAAAAAAGCTGAGTGGGATCCCGGGTTTTACAGCTTCGTTCACGTCCGGATAATAATTACCATAATTACATTTGTACTGCCAGAGCTTGTTTCCATAAAAAGAATAGATGCCTGCAAACAGCAATGAAGCCGAGATAAAAATCGATTTCGTAGTATGCGCGAAGAAATAAATAATCACCCCTGCTGCGATCCCGGGATAGTGTATGATAAAAGCAGGAAGATGCAGCTGGTTTATTTTACCGGCAACGAACAACACCGAAAAAACAAAAACAGGCGCTGCGCTAAGAGCGAGAAAAGTTTTCGGATATTTTTTTGTATTTGGCCGGTAAGAAAGTAGAAAGTAGGTCAGGATGCCATAACCGGCAAAAGATAGAAACGACTGCCACGCAACGCTGTAATTGCCGGCAGGAATCAAAACAGCACAAACAACAGCGCCCAGCAAAAAACTTATGAAATAATAATTCCGGCGGAAAATCACGAGCTCGAAGAAACGCCGATTCCGCGAAATTACCGGTCAGCCTTCGACGGCCGGTAAAATTTTGCCGACGCCTTGTTGGTTTATTCAGACGGTTTGAGACCAGGAGGCGGTAAAATGGTAGGCAGTTGGCGGTAATGATAGAACTGAGGGGGAAGCGTATGGGTTGTGTGGAAAGCAAAACGTAAGGCTTAGAGAGTGGTGCATAGGGCATAGATTATTCACGATCAACCTTAAAGCCGGGTGAGATAACACCTGGCTGCACCTCTGGCGAATCTTTTCGCCAGAGGTGCAGGGCAAAAAAGGAAAAGCAACATTACCATATACTTGTAATCTTGATAAATCGGTCAATGCTATTCAGGCCTGGTCACAACTCATCTTCCTCTTTCTATGCACTTTTTTCAGTGAAATGGGCATTAGCACATTACCCATTTACTCATTACCTCATTAACACATTAGCCCATTAGCACATTATTCCTTCGCCTAAACTTTAGCAAAGGCATAATTCTTCTATATTTGCACCCTTCAATTTGGGAATCTGCCGGTCCAAAAACTCCCCCGGAGCCGATTGGCGATTTTCCCTGGAACCATAAAAGCACTATGCAAAACATTAAAGGAGCAATCCGCATTTTCGCCATCCTGATGGCGGCTAGCTGCCTGTTTTACCTCTCTTTCAGCTTCGTAACACGGAACTGGGAGAAAAAAGCCAAAGCCTACGCGCAGAATTACGCCGCCCAGAAATCCATCACCAGCTGGGCAAAGGCCCGGGCAATGGGTAATAGCGTGGCGGAAGGCATCATCCTCGATTCAGTAATTGAAGCGCGCGAGCGTTATTACCTGATGGACTCGCTGGCGGGCAAAAAGATCTACCTCAAGCTTTATACGTATGAAGACTGTAAAGAAAAAGAGCTGAACCTCGGCCTCGACCTTAAAGGCGGCATGAACGTAACGATGGAGGTTTCCACCCCGGAGATCATTCGGGCGCTTTCAGGTGGTTCAACTGATGCAGCTTTCACTACGGCAATGGCCCAGGCACAAAAAGCCCAATTGGAATCCAACAAGGATTTTATCACGCTTTTTGTTCAGGAATATAAAAAGGTAAATCCGCAAGGCCGGCTTGCCAGTCTATTTGCCACCGAGCTGAAAAGCGCGCACGACATTACATTCAATTCGCCCGATGAGCAGGTGATCACCGCCCTCCGCACCGAAGCCGATGCTGCAGTTGACCGGGCTAAAATGGTCCTTGAAACGCGTATCAATAAGTTTGGCGTTGCGCAACCGAATATCCAGCACCTGAAAGCAACCAACCGCATTCTTGTGGAGCTTCCAGGTGTAAAGGATGAGGAACGGGTTAAAAAGCTTTTGCAAAGCTCCGCGAACCTCGAGTTCTGGGAAACTTATAACGTAGGCGAAATTGCCGATAAGATCCGCAAAGCTGATGAAACGCTGGCCATCCTTTTAGGTTATAAAAAAGATTCTGTCTTCCCGGATACGCTTCCAAAGTACCGGCCGGATTATGTGAAAGCAAAAACCAAAGCGGATTCCTTAAAAGCGGATTCGCTCGCCAACGCTTTAAAAGCGACCGACAAAAAAATATTTGACAGTACCATTGTCGCCAACGATTCCATCCGGCTGAAAAAAGATGCCGCCGCAGGAAAAAAACAGCGCGATCCGCTGGGTGATTACATTATTCCGGTTAACCAGGATAATGAAGGTCCGGACCTGTTTGGCGTGCTGGTGAAAGACACAGGAATTATTGGCGGTTATTTCCGGCGACCGGAGATTGTTCCGATTCTGCCCCGCGATCTTCGCCTCGCCTGGACGGTTTCCCATAACTACACTTCTGATGGCGCGCCTTTCCTGACTTTAATCGCGTTGAAAGCCAAAGATGGAAAAGCTTCCCTCAGCGGGGATGTGGTTTCTGATGCGCGAAAAGTTTTTGACCAATCATCCGGCGGTTCCCCGCAAATCTCCATGACAATGAATACGGAGGGCACACACGAATGGGCGCGACTGACCAAAGCCAACGTAAAACGCTCCGTAGCGATTGTGCTGGATGACCAGGTTTATACCTATCCTGTTGTACAGGGCGAAATCCCCAACGGCACTTCCTCAATCACCGGAAATTTCACGAATAAAGAAGCGGATGACCTGGTGAACGTTTTGAATACCGGTAAGCTTCCAGCCCGTGCAAAAATTGTGGAGAAATCTGTTGTCGGTCCTACACTTGGCGCCGAAGCGATCCGTAATGGTCTCATTTCCTTCCTCGGCGCGCTCGTGGTGGTTTTACTTTATATGGGCTTTTATTATAACCGCGCCGGTTGGGTGGCTGACATAGCGCTCTTCGTCAACATCTTCTTCATCATTGGCATTCTCAGCTCGCTGGGCGCCGTGCTTACACTCCCTGGAATCGCCGGTATCGTATTGACGATTGGTCTTTCGGTGGACGCGAACATTCTTATATATGAACGTGTCCGTGAAGAATTACGCCTCGGCAAAAGTCTCGCCAATGCCATCCAGGAAGGATTCAAGCACGCAATGTCTTCGATACTTGACTCGAACATAACGCTGTTGCTTTTAGGAATTATTCTGTACGCGTTCGGAACCGGTCCGGTACAGGGTTTTGCTACCACGCTGATCATCGGTATCATCTCCTCACTTTTTTGCGCCATTTTTATCACCCGTCTTATTTTCGACTGGATGCTGAAGCGCGAAAAGCATATCAGCTTCTCGATCCCGATGACTGAAAATGTGCTGGTGAATCCGAAAATTGATTTTGTAAAGCGCAGGAAACTTTATTATACGATCTCGCTGGCGGTAATCGCGCTTGGCGTTGTGTTTTACATTAAAAATGACGGCTTCACCAAAGGTGTTGACTTCAGCGGCGGTCGCTCGTTTACCATACGTTTCGTTGATAACGTAGACCGCGAAGCGATCCGCACGTCGCTGACCAAAGAATTTGGCATTCCACCTGAGGTGAAAACTGCCGGCAATGAAAAACAGCTGAAGATCACAACCGGTTACAAGGCTGAAGAGGATGATACGGAGGTTGACCAGGAGATTGAAAAAAAGCTGGATACCGGAATTAAAAACGTCATCGGCGCAAATGCCACTTACGAGGTCATGAGCTCGATCAAAGTCGGCGCGACCATTGCGCAGGAAGTTATTTACAAATCGATCACCGTTATACTTGTCTCGTGCGCGCTGATGTTCCTGTATATTCTATTCCGTTTCCGGAAATGGCAATATGGACTCGGAGCCGTTGTCGCGCTTTTCCACGACGTGGCGATCGTATTCTCCTGCTATGCAATTTTTGACGGCATCGTTCCTTTCTCACTCGAGCTGGACCAGCATTTTATCGCCGCCATCCTGACGGTTATGGGTTATACCATGACAGAGTCCGTAATCGTGTTCGACAGGATCCGTGAGTTCCTTTCCGCAAAAGGGAAAAGCGACCTTCAGGGTGAAGAAAAACGCACGCTGATCAACTATGCGCTTAACAGCACGCTCAGTCGTACCATCAACACTTCGCTCACGATCTTCTTCGTGCTGCTCGTGATCTTCATCTTCGGCGGCGAAACCATCCGCGGGTTTATTTTCGCTCTGCTCATCGGACGGATCATTGGTACCTACTCTTCACTCTGCATTTCCACACCGATCGTTATCGATTTCGACCGAAAGCAAAAAGCAGTTTAAAATAAAATCAATTAAAAGAAGCTCCTGGTCCAAACGACCGGGAGTTTTTTTTGGGCTAACTTTGCATTCAAATGACCGTCCTTTTTCCTGTCCTCTTTTTTAACCTCGGCACCGGCGAAGTGATCCTCATCGTCTTCCTGCTGCTTTTGTTTTTTGGCGCCGACAATATTCCCGGCATGGCCCGGGCGCTTGGCAAAGGTTTGCGCGAAATGAAAAACGCCACCGCGGAGATCCAGAGCGAGATCGAAAAAAGCTCAGCCGACGTTTTAAAAGGAACCAATATCCAGGATGAAGTGGGCGGACTGAATAATGCCGCCGATAATATGAAAAATCATCTCAGCGAAGGACTCGGGAATCTGGAAAAGCATTATTCCGGCAAGGAAGAAGAGCAAACAGAAAAAGATTCCGGGCCGGATGAAGCCGATGATAAAACGCCGCCCGGCGCTATCAAAAGGGATTAACACTTCCACTCCTTTTCTTTAAGGATCCATTCAAAATCAAGTACCTGAGTTCGGACGTTTAATTCGGTGCCTCCTTCAATAAAATAAGATTTTAATCTGTGCAAATCTGTGTAATCTGTGGCAAGTAGATTAAGCTTCTGTTTCTAAAAAAAGCCACACCTGCCTGCCTGCGCACTCACTTTGCGTCGGCTGGCAGGGATTTCGCAGATTATCACAGATTATTTTCAACCTCATAAGTTGTTGCAGTCAAAAGGTGAAAGCCGGTTCTGCGGAGATCTGGCTTTTAATTATTGGTTTTACCACTAAATGGCCTAAAAACCACTGTTTTGGATCCATACCCCCTATTTTTCAACCCCTGTTTATAAAATTTATCAGTTTTTTCAGCCATACCCCCTGTTTTGGGATACATTTGTGCCATAATTAACAAAAATCATCCAACAACCACATTTTCGTATGTCCCACATCCGTTTTAAAGCGCTGGACGAGTCCATGGACCGCAAGCCGGTGAATGTAGAAACCCCGGTTGGCGGGGTGGCAACCTATTTCGGTGAAAATGTTTTTGGCAGGGATGCCATGCGTCAGCATCTTTCGGAAGAAGCATATAACAGCGTGACGTCCGCCAGTGAAAAAGGCGAACGCATCGAACGGAAAAGCGCGGAGGCAATCGCTGCCGGCATGAAAGCCTGGGCGGTGTCAAAAGGCGCCACTCATTATACACACTGGTTCCAGCCGCTGACGGGTGCGACGGCGGAAAAACATGACGCGTTTTTTGAACCGGTGGAAGGCGGGCGCGCCATCGAACGTTTCGGCGGATCACAATTGGTGCAGCAGGAACCGGATGCCTCAAGTTTCCCGAGCGGGGGAATCCGCAATACATTCGAAGCACGGGGTTATACCGCATGGGATCCGTCATCGCCCGCATTCCTGATCGGCGATACACTTTGTATTCCCACCATTTTTGTTTCCTATACCGGCGATTCGCTCGATTTCAAAACCCCGTTGCTCAAAGCGCTTCATGCATTGGATAAAGCTGCTGTGGATGTCTGCCAGTATTTTGATAAGAATGTGACAAAAGTGATCGGCACGCTCGGTTGGGAGCAGGAATATTTTTTGGTGGATGAAGCCCTGCACAATGCGCGTCCGGATTTATCAATCACAGGAAGAACACTATTCGGCGCCGCGCCTGCAAAAGGCCAGCAGCTCGAAGATCATTATTTCGGCTCCATTCCGGATCGCGTCACATCATTTATGATCGATCTCGAGATTGAAGCGCATAAGCTGGGCATCCCGATCAAGACACGTCACAATGAAGTTGCGCCGAACCAGTTCGAATGCGCGCCGATCTTCGAAGAGATCAATCTCGCCGTGGATCACAACCAGCTGCTGATGGACTTGATGCAAAAAGTAGCGCGCCGGCATAATTTCCGCGTGCTGCTGCATGAAAAACCTTTTGCAGGGGTTAATGGAAGCGGAAAGCACAACAACTGGTCGTTGGCAACCAGCACAGGAAAAAATCTGTTGAGTCCGGGCAAAACGCCGAAGACGAACTTACAGTTCCTGACATTTTTTATTAATACGATCAAGGCGTTTCATGACAATGCCGATCTGCTGCGCGCAACCATCGCCTCGGCTGGAAATGATCATCGTCTCGGGGCCAACGAAGCGCCGCCTGCGATCATGTCGGTTTTTCTTGGGTCACAGCTTTCGGATGCGCTTGATGAGCTGGAAGAAAAAGTGAAAAGCGGAAAAAAAATGACGCCGGATGAAAAAACAAATCTCAAGCTGAACATCGGAAAGATCCCGGACATCCTGCTCGATAACACCGACCGCAATCGCACATCACCGTTTGCGTTTACAGGAAATAAATTCGAATTCCGCGCCGTAGGTTCATCCGCCAACTGCTCCGGCGCCATGACGGTTCTGAACACGATCATGACCGACCAGCTTGTGAATTTTAAAAAATCGGTTGACGGCCTGATCGAAAAGGGCGTTGAAAAAGACGAAGCGATCTTCCAGGTGCTGCGCGATTACATTGTGGAAAGCAAGCGCATCCGTTTTGAAGGAAACGGTTATGGCGACGAATGGATGAAAGAAGCGAAGAAGCGCGGACTGAATAATCTGAAAACAACACCGGAAGCGCTGGAAGCCTGGATGGCGAAATCTACCATCGCGCTTTTTGAACGTCATGGCGTGCTCACCGAACGCGAGCAGCACGCGCGTTACGAGATCTATCTCGAGATGTATGTGAAAAAGATCCAGATCGAATCGCGTGTGATGGGAGACCTAGCGGTGAATCATATTATTCCCACGGCGCTGCAGTACCAGAACACGCTTATCAACAACGTGCGGGGATTGAAAGAAGTGTTAGGCGCCGCTGATTTCCAGAAGTCAGCTGTAGTGCAGCTCGACATGATCCTCGAAATTTCAGAGCATGTGAACGTCATCAAAACCAATGTGGACGAGATGATCGAGGAGCGGAAAAAAGCCAACAACATCGAAGACATGAAGAAGAAGGCCGATGCTTATTGCAACAAAGTGAAGCCTTATTTCGACCTGATCCGCGATCATGCCGACAAGCTTGAAATGCTGGTGGCCGACGAAACCTGGCCGTTGCCGAAGTATAGGGAGTTGTTGTTTACGAAGTAGGCGCGCGTAAAAATTCCAAATGGCGAAATTCCTAATAAACCAAAAATCGCAAATTCCAAATACCAAATAGAGGCGCCTAAAAATTCCAAATAAAAAAATTCCAAATTCCAAAAAAAGGAAAAAGTCTTTGATCTGGAATTTGTGATTTGAAATTTGCTTTTTTTGGAATTTGTTTCTCTTTATAATTTTATATTTTTTGGAATTTGGAATTTGTTCTTCTTTGGAATTTGCGCCTGTATCTTTTTTTTCCCCGTCCGTTATAGTTTCACAAAGCAGCATCCACAGGCAAAATAGTTCGCTGCTCCGTTGCACTTAAAACAACAATTATGAAATACCCACGATTATTCCTGATCGCGCTGCTATTCCCCTGCCTGGTTTTTTCTCAAAGGGAAATAATGCAGGCCGACGCGGCATTTGAAGCAAACCGGTTTTTTAACTCGGGCCAGCTTTACAGGAAAGCGCTGACTAAAAAGAAAACTGAAACGGATAAAGGCCGTATTTTTTTCCAGATCGGTGAATGCGAACGCCTGCTGGTCAATCCAACGGCCGCGCAGGTTTATTACAGCAAGGCGATCGGCGCGGCTTACCCGGATTGCATCGTTCATTTCCGGCTTGCGCAAATGCAGCAGATGAACGGACAATATATGGCCGCTATCCAGAGTTATGATATCTATAAAAATTGCGCCCCATCGGATCCGCGCGCGCAGGAAGGAATAGATGCCTGCAATCTCGCCGTGCAATGGCTTTCGGAAACAACGCGCTGGGTTATTACCAACGAAGGACAATTGAATTCGAATGAAAATGATTTCTGTCCAACCTGGTCTGACCGCAATCACAGGTCGCTCGTTTTTTCTTCCAAGCGTGCCGGGCAAAGCGGCGCCAAAATTGATCCGAATTCCGGAACACTTTACAGCGATCTTTTCGAAGCCCGCATTAATACGAATGGGAAATGGAGTTCTCCGCAGGCCGTCCAGGGTGGGGTGAACACACCTGTTTCCAACGACGGCGCAAGCTGCATCACCAAAAATGGCAGCCATATTTTTTTTACGCGCTGCGATCAGCAAAAGAAAAAAGTTGTTACCTGTAAAATTTATTACGCCGTGAAACAAGGCAACGGCTGGGGCACACCGGCGCTGATCGATTTTGGTCTCGACGCCGCAACACTCGACAGCTTCAACTTCCGTCATCCAGCCGTGAGCCTGAATGAAGAAGTGATGGTTTTCTCTTCCGACATGCCCGGAAGTCTGGGCGGGGTGCATTCAGATCTCTGGATCTCGACTTACGACCGGCAAACTAAAAGTTGGGGAAAGCCGGTGAACATGGGCGGCGCCATCAACACAAAAGGGCGTGAAGGTTTTCCCTCGATCGATGAATCCGGCGATCTTTATTTTTCATCCGATGGTCACCATGGATTCGGCGGACTCGATATTTACAAAGCGCCGCGTTTGACAACAAATCAATCAGGCACCTGGAGCTGGAGCAAGCCGGTGAACATGAAAGTTCCGTTCAATTCCCCAGCCGACGATTTCGGGATCATTTTCGATGGCAAAAAGAAAAAAGGTTACCTCACCTCCAACCGCGAAGGAACCAAAGGCCGCGATGATATCTGGCGCTTCCACCTGCCGCCCTGCAACCCGGTGGTTTCCGGAAAAGTGATCGATACCACCGCGCACGTGGCTGTTCAGAACGCGCTGGTGATCATCGATTATGCGGATAATACGCAGGAAACAAAACGCACGGATGCGAAAGGGGATTTTGCTTTTATTGTGGCAGAAGATGAAACGTTCGTCCTTTCCTTCCGCGCCGATAGCCTGACAAAAAGTTCAGCGGGCGTTTTTTATTTCACGCCTCCGTCCGCTGCTTTTCAGAATGGAAAATTTACAACGGTGGGACTGGAAACATGTGTTGATTATAAACACAACTTTGTCATTGGCGGCGTTA
>DATDOQ010000423.1:0-5502 GCA_035293205.1 Bacteroidia bacterium | reverse complement strand
GGAACCTGGAATAAAATGAAACGCTGTCCCGGGTTTCAGCGGCGCAACCTTATTAAAAATGGACCAGGGACCGGGCGGAACATAATTCAGCTGCAAATACGCGTTCAGAATCGCGTGATCCATTTGCAACGGAATACTCATCTGTTGAAACGATTTAACCTCAGAAGCAAAGATGAGCGCATCCGTTCCGGAATAAACATAGAGCGGTTTCTCGCCATACCGGTCGCGCGCAAGAAAAACCGAACCGTCATTTTTATCGAAAACCGCAAACGCAAAAAAACCGTTGAGCCGTTGCAGGCATCGTTCACCTTCTTTCGCAAAAAGTTCAAGCAGCACTTCCGTGTCCGAGTCCGAACGGAATTTCACCCCGCTTTTTTTCAGCTCTGAACGGAGCGCGCGAAAATTAAAAATCTCACCGTTGTAAATGATCGTGTATCGTCCGTCGCCCGAATGAAATGGCTGGGCAGCGGCATTTGTCGTGTCGATAACCGCCAGCCGGGTATGTCCGAAAGCAACATTTCCATCGCGGAATAATCCTTTTCCGTCAGGACCGCGGTGACGCAGCGCATGCGCACCAGCTTCGATCTTACTGAGATATTGCCGGCCGTTTTCAGTTAAAGCAATAACGCCTGTGATGCCACACATGTTCTATTGTGTAACCGCGGATTACCTGACCGCTATCATCGAGATTTCCACGTTTACATCCAGCGGCAGCCGTGACACCTCCACTGTTTCCCGCGCAGGAAAATCACCCGTAAAAAAAGATCCGTAGACCTGGTTGACTTTAGCGAAATTATTAAGGTCCTTCAAAAAAATCGTTGTCTTCACCACGTTTGAAAAATCCATTCCCGCTTCATGAAGAATTCCTTTCAGATTCTCCATCACCCTTTTGGTTTCCGCCTCGATGTTGCTGTTATGAATTTCTCCTGTCACCGGATCTTTTCCAACTTGTCCTGAAATAAATAACATGTTGTTGATCAATATTCCGTGGCTATAAGGACCGATAGGTTCCGGTGCGTTTTTTGAGGTGATTATTTTTTTCATGAGCAACATTATGAGAATCAAAAGCGTATAAGTATGATCAGGTTTTCAATCTGACTTAAAAATAGTCGTTTTTGAGAGGAGTAGGCCTAAAAACCCTGAAAAATCCATTATTTCCCAGGAATTAATTGGCATCTTTGTCAATAACCACCCTCCAGAAAATCACCGGAAATTCTATGAACAGCGACACGCTTATGATTGACGTTCAGAAAACGACTCAATCCCGGCTGCCCGGCCTCGACGTTAATAATCTCCCGTTCGGAAAGGTCTTTACCGATCACATGTTTCTTGCTGAGTATCATAATGGGACGTGGGGAAAGCTGCGGCTTGTTCCTTATGGAGATCTGCAGCTCAGCCCGGCAAGCTCCATGATGCATTATGGTCAATCCATTTTCGAAGGACTGAAAGCTTTTCGCTCCGATAAAGGAGAAGTTTTGCTTTTTCGTCCGCATGAAAATCAAAAACGTCTGAACACTTCGGCGATCCGCATGGCAATGCCTGAAGTCCCGGAAGAAATATTCATGGAAGGATTGGTCGAACTTTTACGACTCGATCAGAACTGGGTTCCGGCTGGCGACGGACGATCCTTATATGTGAGGCCATTCCTGATCGCGACAGACGATTACATTGGCGTGAAGCCTTCTGATTCATACATGTTTCTTGTCATTGCTTCACCTGTGGGCGCGTATTATGACCACCCGCTGCGGGTAAAAGTTGAAAAAACATATTTCCGCGCTGTAGAAGGCGGAGTCGGTTATGTTAAAGCTTCGGGCAATTACGGGCGTTCGCTTTATCCGTCAGCCTTAGCTAAAAAAGAAGGTTACGATCAGCTTATCTGGACAGATGGGCGCGAGCATAAATACGTCGAAGAATCCGGCACCATGAATTTAATGTTTGTCATTGATGGCAAGCTGATCACTCCGAATTTATGCGACACCATTCTTGCCGGCATTACCCGCGACAGTGTTCTTACACTTGCCCGTGATTGGGGAATGACGGTTGAGGAAAGAAGAATTCCAATCAATGAAGTGGGGGAGGCCTTGCAGCAGGGACGGATGTCTGAAGCTTTTGGCACCGGTACCGCAGCGACCATCGCACATTTTTCACATATCGGGCATGAAGGTGTGGATTATATGCTGCCGGCGCTATCGGAAGATGCTTTCTCAAAACGTGTGAACAGGGCGCTGGATGATATCCGCCGCGGGCGCTCAGCTGATCCGCATAACTGGGTTTACAAAGTCTGCTGATTTTCCAATGAATTATATTTTATCATTTGAATTTCCGAATTCGCGTTACCTGATGGTGGAGGCCATCGCGAATGGCGTTCAGCAGGATAAAATTCATTTCCAATTGCCTTCCTGGCGGCCGGGACGTTATGAGCTCGCTAATTTTGCGAAAAATGTAAGGCATTTCAGGGCTTTTGACGGCGAAGGAAAAATATTGCCGGTCACCAAGCTTACCAAAGACCGCTGGGAAGTTACCAGCAAGGGTGTGGCCGAAGTTCATGTGAAGTATGAATTTTTTGCTTCCGAACTGAATGCCGGTTCCACCTGGCTCGACGAATCGCAGCTTTTTGTAAATCCCGTCAATTGTCTTGTTTATATTCCGGAACGGTTGGCGGAAGAATGCCGCATTCACCTGAAAGTACCGGACAATTGGCGCGTGGCCACACCGCTGCTGAAAGAAAAAAGCAATACGCTGTTTGCGCCTGATTATGATACGCTGGCCGACAGTCCGTTTATCGCAAGTCCATCGATGAAGCATAACATGTTTATTCTCGATGGCGTTGAATTCCATCTCTGGTTCCAGGGAGAATGCAGGATCGACTGGACGAAGATTATTGCAGATTTTTTTGTGTTCATCAGTGAGCAGACGGTTTTGTTCGGAAGTTTTCCGTCAACTGAATATCATTTTCTTTTCCAGATCCTTTCGCAGCGTTTTTACCACGGCGTTGAGCATACCGAATCCACTGTGATCGCGCTCGGCCCGGCGTATAAGCTCATGTCGGATAAAGCGGTTTACAACGATTTTCTCGGAGTAAGCTGTCATGAGCTCTTTCATGCGTGGAACATCAAGATGATCCGTCCGGCGGAAATGATGCCCTATGATTATACACGTGAAAATTATTCGCGCCTCGGGTACGTCGGTGAAGGCGTCACCACTTATTACGGGGATTATTTGCTTTTTCGTTCCGGCGTATGGACGGAAGAAGATTACTGGCCGGCCTTTGAAGAGCGGCTTGACAAACATTTTGAATCGCACGCCCGATATTTTGCTTCTGTTACCGAATCATCTTTTGATACCTGGCTCGATGGTTATGTGCCGGGTGCGCCGCACCGGAAAACTTCCATTTACCATGAAGGAAGCATACTCGCTTTCGTGACGGATATTTTTATTCGCAGAAATACCGGGCATAAAAAGTCGCTGGATAATGTCATGCGGCGGTTATGGAAAGAATACGGGGAATCCGGAAAAGGTTATACGGAAGCGGATTACCTGCGACTTGTGAGCGAGGAGGCAGGCACCGATTTCAGCTACATCGAAAACAATTTTATTTACCAGGCAAATTCATTCGAGCCGATCGTGCAGGATGCGTTGGATGTGATCGGGCACGAAATGTATTTTGTTCCATCGAATAAGCCATACGAGCATCTTTTTGGATTTAAAGTGGCCGAACCGGGCGGCGCGACGAAGGTGACCGAAATATATTATGGTTCACCGTCAGAAAAAGAAGGGCTAAGTGTGGGCGATGAAATTATCGGCATTAATGGAATGCAGGTGCGCGCAGACCTGGCCGAGTGGATGCGTTATTTTGATGAAGACCTGGCGGAGCTGGTAGTAGCCTCTTCCGGAAAACTCAAAACTATTATGTTGCGCAGCGATGGCAACGCCTGGTTCAGCAACCCGAAAGTGCGGCCGAAAGAAAAGATGCAGGAAGAGCAGGCGCGCGCGCTGAGCCTGTGGAGCGGAAAATCGCAGGCAGAATAGTCTTAAACGATAGAGCAAAGGAGTTTCGCTTGACTTTGTATACGCGCTGAAAGTTGACAGTTCCGCTTGGGGTTAGGGTGACGAGGCCGGGGTGGTTAGGGGGTGAAGGTTAGGTAATGCCTAACAGTCCGAGGTAGAAGTATCTGGAATATAAACCGGAATTTTTAAGAAGTTTTTCTCCTACTTTACCACTTTACAGCAACAATTGGGTTGCTCAAAATAATCTGTGCAAATCTGTGTAATCTGTGGCAAATAGATGGTGATCCATTATAAAAAAGCCACAGATTGTGCGGATTATGCAAATTAAATCGCTTAAAGAAAATAAGTAATTCTTTACGATTCCGCAACGGTAGAAGCACCCGTTTGAATAAACCGGATATTTCTTTTTAAACCGGTTTGCATCTACACAAATAAAAAAAACACTTCACCCAAAACTCTAAACCACCCCGGCCTCGTCACCTTAACCCAAAAGGGCAATGCCCCCACTAAAAGAATATACTGAATCATACAATTTTCTTTCCGGAAGCCAGGCAATTCCCCTTGAATTTTGAAAACTCCTGTATTTCGTCGTGCTTTGTTGTAAATCCGACTGTTTTGATGGAACAAACCAACAGCCTTCCCGCCGCGCCTTCCCGCCTGCTTTCGTTTTTTTGCCTGCTCGCAATGATATCAAGCGGTTTGCTTGCCATTATCGGGTTGTCAGGAATTTTTGCAACATCAAAGATCGCCGACATGTATTACACGAATATGAAAAATTCCGCGATCCAGGTGAACCAGCTCGATATACTGGAGGAATATATGGGGATGCTGACCGGATTTTTCATAACTGTTTCCGCAATTTTATTCCTTCTGAACGTCCTGAAGCTGTTGGGTGTTGTCCAAATGTGGAAGGGAAAGAAAAAAGGTTTTTTATTATATGTGATTCCAGCCGTAATGATGGTTTTTATTTATTTTTTTCTCGGTTATGCGGCACCGGAATTGGGCGGCATTCTCTTATTGGCAGGAATTGACGAAGGCGTAATGATTTATTCGATCGGGCAGGAGGTTGGAATTTCGATCGGCATTTTAGCGCTCATTTTTATTACAATTTTCGCCCTGAAACGGCAGGAAATGAATTAAGTAAGCGCTCGCTATAACCCGGCTTATACCATTTTAGTGTCTTTACTTCGTGTTTTTTTTGGTGTCCGCCGAGGCGGATGGCTATCATCTTGGTGCTCTTGTTTGGATACGTATGCTTTTTCAAAAACAGAAAATATAGCCACCAAGACTCAAAGACACAAAGGCTTCACAAAATAATACCTGATGAGATTTGCATGTCTTAGTGTCTTTTCTTCGTGTGTATTTTAGTGTCCGCCGAGGCGGATGGCTACCATCTTTGTGCTCTTGTTTGGATACGTATGCTTTTTCAAAAACAGAAAATATAGCCACCAAGACTCAAAGACACAAAGGCTTCACAAAATAATACCTGATGAG
>DATDOQ010000422.1:0-3685 GCA_035293205.1 Bacteroidia bacterium | reverse complement strand
CCGCCGGGGAAATAAAAAAATACAAACGCAGCTGTGTGGTCGCTGAGAAGTTTTAATACGCATAATTGGTACATTTGCGCCATGCGATTTTGCGGGATTTTATTGTGATTACTTCCTCTTTCAAATTTCAAAAGAGTCTTCGTAAATTCTACTTCCCGAATCGTAACACATACTTCGTAAATCATATATTCTAAATGACTTTCACAAATCTCCTCACCTCACTCGAAAACGGAATTTTCACCATAACCGTGAACCGCCCGGATAAGCTGAACGCGCTCAACCAGGACACCCTGAAAGATCTCCGGAATGCAATGGCCCATGTTGTTGCGGAGCCTACCATAAAAGGTGTGATCATCACCGGCGCCGGACCAAAAGCATTTGTTGCCGGTGCAGATATTTCTGAATTCACCGGACTCGATTCAAAAGGAGGCATCGCATTCGCTGAATCCGGACAGGCGATCTATCGCACAATTGAACTTTGCCCGAAACCGGTGATCGCAGCGGTAAATGGTTTTGCGCTTGGTGGCGGCTGCGAGCTTGCAATGGCCTGCCATATGCGCATCGCTTCCGAAGCGGCAAAATTCGGTCAGCCAGAGGTGAACCTTGGATTGATTCCCGGCTATGGAGGAACACAGCGACTGACCATGCACATCGGACGCGGCCGCGCGACGGAGCTGCTGATGACGGGAGATATCATTGATGCAAAAGATGCTTACCGGGTCGGACTCGTGAATTATCTCGTGGCGCCTGATCAATTAATTCCAAAATGCACCGAAATTTTGCTGCGCATTTTTACAAAAGCTCCGCTAGCTGTGACGGAAATCGTCCGATGCGTGGATGCGCATTACGCGGAAGGAATTGAAGGTTACAACTTCGAAGTTGAAGCGTTCGGCCGGTGCAGCGGCACAGAAGATTTTCAGGAAGGCGCCAGCGCGTTTATGGAGAAACGCAAAGCGAAGTTTAAGGGGAAATAGTCAGACTTCGGTACGACTGTCCATTATTTTTTAAAATAAAGTGGCATAAAGGTTACGAAAGCATTTGTATTGACCGGCCTGGACAGTCTTCTCAGTCTGACATAAATAATTATTCTGCCTAATAAAATAATTTGTCTGACTGTCGTAGACTCCTAGGAAGAGTAGTCCCGATATTCATAAAAAAACGGAATCCGGAATAAACCGGAATCCGCGTATATTGCAATATGTGACTACTGATGTCAGGCTGAGTAGTCCCGCCCCGCGGGAAAAGG
Source organism: Bacteroidia bacterium (assembly GCA_035293205.1). Classification (GTDB taxonomy): domain Bacteria; phylum Bacteroidota; class Bacteroidia; order Palsa-965; family Palsa-965. The sequence goes on along the minus strand of DATDOQ010000422.1, from coordinate 2,439 downwards.
CAACAAAGCCTTCGCGTCAATATTTAATGAATAATGTAAACTCTAATCACACAAGCGGGATGTACCGAAGTCTGACAAAAAAAACCGGTTCCCGTTTTTTCAGAGGGCCGGTTTTGTATTTTTTGCGAATCAAAAATTAATCATCAGCCTTGTAAAAACTCTTCTTGTCGTCCTTGTTATAAAAGAAGCTCAGGTGCATGTTTTCTTTAATGAACTTTGTAAGCTCCGCGGCATCCATAAATTCTTCGGTGATGTTGTCAGTCATTGCATGCAATTTCACCATGTCGCCGGAATCGCCTTTCTTTTCCACTTTATAGATATACCATTTCTTCTCTTCAGCTTCAGACTCTTCCACTTCATAAACATTCATCCAGGTGGTTGTTCCGATTGTTGAAAGATGGCCCCTGTAAACGGAAGGCTCGCTGGAAGCATCATCCGTACTCTTCTTCACAATTTTATAGATGTTATCTTCGAGGGTAACTGTCCACAGGTAAGTGTCTGAGCCTTTTTCTTCCCACTTTCCGGCAAGTGATTTATCGGCTTTTGCGCCTGATGCCTGTGAGATAGGAAATTTGGATTCATAGGGGCATCCCATGAAGACAAGGCTCAGCGCGCCAAAAAGCGCTGCGGTTTTCACTGATTTCATTTTGTTCCTGGTTTAGGTTAATTTGAGATTGTAAAGGTAAACCTTATTCCTTCCGCCCGGAGCGAAAAACTGTTATAATAAATAGGATGCGTCTCATAATTTAGCGCGTCACTTCATTTTGTTCGTTCGCGGCGATTCCCTCGCCATGCCGATTCTTTTTAACCCTATCCGGTGCATAAAAAACACCGTTTCCTCGTTCATTCTGGTGTTTTTATAGCACATTCGCATAATCGTGACGCAGCTCAGGCAACTTGCCGGACAAACGGCCATTTATGGAACGAGCACCATCTTCGGAAGGCTGCTGAATTATGCGCTTGTACCGTTTTACACGTACATTTTTGGCAACCCCGCGGATTTTGGCCTCAACACGGAATTTTACGCATACATCTCCTTTCTGAATATTCTTTTCGCCTATGGAATGGAAACCGCGCTTTTCAATTTTTCAAGCTCGGAGCAAAACAAAGAGCTGGTTTATTCCACTTCTCTGCGATCGCTCCTCGTTTCAAGCATTCTTCTTTCGCTGCCCGTAGTTTTCTTTGCAGGACAGATTGCAGAAACTTTAAGATATCCCGGACACGCGGATTTTGTGCGATGGGCCATATTAATTGTAGCGACCGACGCGCTCACGGCCATTCCATTTGCGAGACTGCGCGAACAAAATAAAGCGCGCCGCTTTGCGACCATCAAGCTGCTCAATATTATTATCAATCTCGCCATCAATTTCTTTTTCATTGGCTGGTGCAAATGGGAATATGAAAACAACACCGGATCCGCTCTTGCGGAACTGTATGATCCTTCGATCGGAATTGGTTATGCATTCATAGCAAACCTGGCGGCCAATGTTTTTACGCTCATGCTCCTTTCGCCTGAATTGACAAAAATCCGTTATGGTTTCGACGCAGCGCTCTGGAAACGCATGATGCGGTATTCACTTCCGTTGCTTGTCGTTGGATTTGCAGGAATGACAAATGAAACACTCGACCGGATTCTGATCAAATATCTTTTGCCGCCGGGAATTGGCGAAGAACAGCTGGGAATTTATGGGGCGTGTTATAAAATTTCAATACTCATGACCATTTTTATACAAGCATTCCGTTACGCGGCGGAACCTTTTTTCTTCTCCCGCCGCGAGGAAGAAGGCGCTCCAGCGCTCTATGGAAAGATCATGAAATATTTTGTCGTTTTCTGCCTTCTGATTTTTATCGGCACCTCGCTGAATCTTTCCTGGATTCAATTGTTGGTAGGCGAAGAATATCGCTCCGGAATAGCCGTGGTTCCAATACTGCTTTTGGCCAACTTATTCCTTGGCATGTATTTTAATCTTTCCATCTGGTATAAGCTCACCGGCCGCACCCGCTTCGGAATGTGGCTCACGCTTGTTGGCGCCGCCATTACGCTCGTCCTGAATTTCCGCTGGATACCTTCCGCGCATCCGGTCTTTGGCGGCTATATGGGATCGGCGTGGGCAACGCTGATCTGTTACGGAACTATGATGATACTCTCTTACATCATTGGCCAACGTTATTATCGTGTGAAATATGATGTTCCGCGCATCCTGGGTTACATCGCGCTGGCGGTTTTGCTTTTTTTGGCAGGAAAATTCATTGCGGTCACCGGTAAATACTGGCTGGATCTATTACTGAATAACCTGCTGGTCTTCGCCTATTTTCTTATTGTTGTGCTGGCAGAAAAACCTTTCCGGCAAGTCGTTAAGCACCCACGTTAAGCACCCTGTTGTCAGGATGAAAAAAAACGCTCGTATCGTTTTTAGTACCTTTGCACTATGATAAACA
>DATDOQ010000421.1:0-4978 GCA_035293205.1 Bacteroidia bacterium | reverse complement strand
ATCTTGATCCGGAAGGAATTCTGAAGTCGGCAATGTTCCGGGAACAATACAGCCAGATGGTGATCGTTAAAGACATTGAAGTCTATTCGTTGTGCGAGCACCATATGCTTCCGTTTTTCGGTAAGGCGCACGTGGCTTATATTCCGAACGGTTACATCGTTGGTCTGAGCAAAATCCCGCGCGTGGTGGATGCGTTCGCCCGTCGCCTGCAGGTGCAGGAAAGAATGACGGATGAGATCCGCGACTGCATCCAGTCCACACTCAACCCGCTCGGAGTTGGCATTGTCATTGAAGCGCAGCATCTTTGCATGCAGATGCGCGGAATTCAAAAACAAAATTCGGTAACGACCACTTCCGCGTTTACCGGAGAATTTATGAAGGAAGCAACCCGCGCTGAATTTTTAAGACTCATCGGCACTAACATGCATTAAACCCAAAATCAAACATGGAAAATTTCCGCCAGACCAATATCGATCAGCTTGTCCAGGATACGAATGTTCCCGCTGCTGCATCACGAACGTTCATGACCAATGTATTTTCATGGATGACACTTGCGCTTGTTATTTCCGGCATTACCGCTTACGCATTCGCGGTGATGCCTGAACTGAGCCAGCTGAGCTATAAGTATTATGAAGGTCAGATCATCGGCTATACAGCTTTTGGCTGGGGTGCCATGATTGCACCTTTTTTACTTGTTCTCGCAATGGGAATCGGGTTCAACCGCTTTTCATTTCCCGTTCTTGGCGGCATGTTTCTCCTCTTTTCATTCCTCCAGGGCGCGTTTCTCAGCGTCATTTTTTTCCGCTACAGCATCGAAACCATCGGGATGACGTTTGCAATTTCCGCCGGCATGTTTGGAACAATGGCTGTGATGGGATACATCACCAAAGCAGACCTGACCAGATTCGGCGCAATTCTCACCATGGCATTGTTCGGCATTCTGATCGCCATGCTCGTGAATTTTTTCGCGAAAAGTGAAACCATGAGCTATGTCATTTCCCTTGCCGGCGTTTTGATTTTTACCGGGCTCACGGCCTATGACGTGCAGAAGTTGAAAATGATTGGTGAAGGCACCACCTACGGGCAGCAAAATGCGATGAAGCTTTCTGTGATGGGCGCATTAACGTTATACCTCGACTTCATCAACATTTTCCTGTTTCTGTTAAGGCTGATGGGTAACCGTCGTTAGTACGAAATAGTACGAAATACGAATTAGTACGAAATAGTACAAAATACGAATTAGTACGAAAATGAAATACGAATCTGCACGAAAATGAGAGCGTATATTTTTCCAGGACAAGGGTCGCAGTTTCCGGGAATGGCAAAGGAGCTCTATGAAAGCAATCCGCATGCAAAAGAAATGCTGGAGCGGGCAAATGAAATTCTTGGATTCCGCATCACTGATACGATGTTCAGTGGAACCGAAGAATCCCTGAAACAAACCAAAATCACTCAGCCTGCCATTTTTCTGCATTCGGTTGCGCTTACCGCGACGCTGGGTGATTCTTTCAGGCCGGATATGGTCGCCGGACATTCCTTGGGAGAATTTTCTGCTTTAGTGGCAAATAAAACCCTTGTCTTTGAAGATGCGCTTCAGCTGGTTTTCAAACGCTCGATGGCTATGCAAAAAGCCTGCGAAATGAAGCCATCCACCATGGCCGCCGTGCTTGGAATGGACGATGCACGCGTCGAAGAGATTTGCGCCTCTATTAAAGATGATATTGTAGTTCCCGCGAATTATAATTGTCCCGGCCAGCTGGTTATTTCAGGAACAGTTTCCGGGATCAATAAAGCAATTGAATTGTTAAAAGCCGCCGGCGCTAAACGCGCCCTTGTGCTTCCTGTCGGAGGCGCTTTTCATTCTCCGCTGATGGAGCCGGCAGCGCTTGAACTGGAAGAAGCCATCAGCGCCACGCATTTCAGCATTCCTGTTTGCCCGGTATATCAGAATGTGAATGCAATGCCGGTTAGCAGCCCGGAAGAAATTAAAAAAAATCTGATCGCGCAGCTGACTGCACCGGTACGCTGGTCGCAATCCGTGCAAAAAATGATCGCCGATGGCGCGACGACCTTTATTGAAGCCGGACCCGGGAAAGTGTTACAGGGGCTTGTTAAAAAGATCAATAACACTGTTGAAGCATCAAGCGCAGTTCCTGCGGGAGTGTAATAATCTCTGATGGCAGCCGTTTTGTCCCTCCGATTAATGGCGTGGGGACCTAAAAGTTCGTGTAAAAAGTACCCGTGGCTGGGTTTTTGCGCAGTACATTTGATAAGAAAAACAGAATGTCATGAAAAAGACCCTGCTGACCGTTTTTTTGCTTCTCGGATTGCTACCGGCACAGGCCCAGTTTTTCCAGGGCTGGGGAATAATGGCCGGCGGTACGCTCGGAAGGCAAAACTGGTATTATCACGAACCCGCTTCGAAAGAAAGGCTGAAATATCTGCTCCGTTACAATGGAGAAATATTCGCTGAATTCGGCAACCACCCTACCTTCCGCTGGGTGACGGAATTGCAATACAATAACAAAGGCGCAAAATGGAAAACCTCGGATATCAATGGAAATTCAATGACCGTTAGGTTCCAGAATCATTATGCCGCATGGAATAATTACCTCATGATCCGGAAGGAGTTATTCGCGATCATCCCTTATGTAAAAATTGGTCCGCGCGCGGAATATGTTGTGGCCACCGACCAATCGTTCAACCGGTTTCACTTAACGGCTTCTGCCGGAGGTGGTGTTGAATTCGTGGCGTTTGGACGGATTAAATTCCTGACAGAATTCCATTGGGTGCCCGACCTGACGGAGTCTGCCAACGATGAATTTTACGATGTGAAACAGCATGCCTGGGAATTGCGCGTCGGCATCAAAATTGCCAGAAAAGGCAGCACCACATGCCCCGCTTACCGCGACGGCGACCAGCAGCAAATGTAATTGAGCTGCCGTTTTCAGGCAATTTCCCTCCTCAGAATCCGTTTTGTCTATGACAAGTCACCTGCCGGAACTCATTGGACAATTTACAATGCCCAATTTACAATGTACAATTTGAATACCCCGGTCAGCACCATCCAGCATATGTAAATCGTAATTTGTAAATCGTAATTCCAAAAGCTTTTGGCAGTAAATCGTACAGCAACAGACAATTTACTATTTGAATATTTCTGCCAACGCTATTCAGGCATAGTCAAATTGTAACTCGTAAATCGTAAATTGTAAATCCCAATGCGTCTGGTTGTTCTCGCTTTTTCTTTTTTATTTTTTTCAGAATTGCTGCCGGGCCAGAAACTGATCTCTCTTGAAATAATTGAAACCGGAAACGAAAATGCGCTGCGGAACATCAGTTATAAAAAAACTTTTCCCAATAAGGCCGAACGTGAAAAGGAATTGCACAATGTGCTCACGGCACTCTGGAACCAGTCCTGGCTTGCTGCTCATTACGACAGCATCCGGCAGGATTCCATTTTGCTCACTGCCTGGTTAAGTCCGGGTCAGAAGCATAAATGGGCACGCATTGGTAAAGGAAATGTTGAGGAAGGCATTCTCTCAGAAACCGGCAACCGCGAGAAGGTTTGGCGCAACCGTCCATTACGGTACCGGGAAGTTGCCGCGCTGCAGGAAAACATTCTCGACTGGTGTGAAAACCATGGTTACCCGTTTGCAATTGTGCGTCTCGACAGCGTCCGTATTGAAGGTGATGCCACTATTTCGGCTCAATTGTTTTTGCAGAAAAACCGGTTCACAAAAATTGACAGCATTGAGCAGAAAGGAAACCTTAAATTATCAAAACCTTACCTGCACAATTACATCGGCATCTCGCCGGGCGATCCGTACGACCAAAGCAAGCTGGATGTGCTTACCAAACGATTGCGCGAGCTCCCATTTGCGCGCGAAACACAGCCTTACACCCTCCTTTTCACAGAAAAATTCACAAAGCTTACGCTTCACCTCGACAAAAAACGCGCCGGTCAGTTCGATGGAATTGTCGGGTTTCTGCCGGACAGCCGCACGGGAAAAATTTTATTCACCGGGGATGCGCGGCTGCGACTGCACAATAGCTTCGGTCACGGTGAGCTGATCGAGTTGAACTGGCGCCGGCTGAAGGAACAGACACAGGATCTCACCGCCGGCCTTAAATACCCGTATCTCTTCCGCACCCCGGTCGGCGTCTTTTACAAAATCAAGCTTTACCGCCGCGACACTACATTCATTGATGTACAGCAGACACTTGGACTTGATTATCTTTTCAGCGCCCACACTTCGCTCAGCGCTTTTGTGAAACGCCGTAATTCCAATTTGCTTTCTACCTACGGACTTGAAAATACCACGGTGCTCCCTTCCTTTGCAGACATTGCCACCTCTTCGTATGGACTAAGCTTCCATCATTCGCAATACGATTACCGTTTTAACCCGCGGCGGGGATTTGGATTCACCATCACCGGCGATATTGGAAATCGCCTGATCCGGAAAAATGCAAAGATCAATCCGGTTGTGTATGATAATTTAAATCTCCGGTCTGTCCAATATGGCGGTGAATTAACGGCAGACCGCTTCTGGCCTTTTGGCAGGCGCTCCACTATTAAATCGGGCGTGCAGGCAGCATGGATCTATAACAACACCGTGCTTTTCCGGAATGAACTTTTTCGAATTGGAGGATTAAAAACCTTGCGAGGCTTCGACGAGGAATCCATTTTTGCTTCCGCTTATGCCATCGGAACGCTCGAATACCGTTTCCTGCTCGAAGAAAATTCCTGGCTTTTTATTTTCGCCGATGGCTGCTGGTACGAAAGCAACAGCAAGGATAATTTTACAACCGGATTGCCATTTGGCTTCGGCACGGGTGTCACCTTCGAAACCAAAGCCGGCATTTTCGCGATGACCTACGCATTAGGTTCCCAGTTTGGACAAACGGTCAGCTTTCGTGCCGGGAAGATCCATGTTGGATTTGTGGGATTGTTTTGAGCAGGCGAATTAGTTTTTTT
>DATDOQ010000420.1:0-4419 GCA_035293205.1 Bacteroidia bacterium | reverse complement strand
ACGATTTGCGGCCAGATGCGGCGGTTATGGCAACGTAGTGGTTGTTCGACATTACAACGGACTGGAAACCGTCTATGCGCATTTATGGAAAATAAAAGTGAAGCCGGGCGACCTGGTTGTACATGGACAATTGCTTGGACTGGGCGGCTCAACAGGACATTCTACCGGTACGCATCTGCATTTTGAAACACGTTTCCGCGGGGTGGCAATCGATCCGGCATACCTGATCAATTATGCGACCGGCCAACTCGTTGCCGAAAAAATTGCGGTCGTCCGTACACGCCAGGGTTATGCGGTTCGTCCACAGGGACAGGATTACCATACCGTTGGGCGCGGAGAAAATCTCACTAAAATTTCGAACCATTATGGGATTACGGTTAAGCAACTGCGTCATTATAACGGTTGGTCCGGCAAGGTGCGCCTGAAAACAGGACAAAGCGTGCGCATAGCGCCACCGGAAATAACAGCCGCAAGATTCTGAGAAGTAAATATTTTTAGCGCATGCTCAACCAGCCTTTGGACTGCGAAAAGTTTTTTAAGGAGCTGCGTGACCGGTTGGCATTTGAGCTCCCCGGCGAAGCGGCGCAAAACCGGATGACTGCCCGCGCGCGCATCTCCACTGCCGAATACCTGCGGCAAAATCCGCATTACCGCAAGAGCGCGGTCCTGCTGCTGGTTTATCCCTATGAAGAAACTGTTTACACCCTGCTGATCCGCCGACCTTCTTACGATGGAACACATAGCGGACAGCTGGCGCTTCCCGGGGGAAAAGTTGAGGAGGATGATTCAACACTGATCCATACCGCGATCCGGGAAACGATGGAAGAGGTTGGCGTTGACGTGCCGGAAAAAAATATTTTAGGCTCCTTATCACCGGTTTATATTCCCGTCAGCAATTACCTGGTGCAGCCGTTTGTTGCCCAATTGCCTGAACGTCCTTCCTGGAACCCGGACCACCGGGAGGTTGATGCGCTGCTCGAAATTCCCCTTACACGATTGCTCGATCCGCAAATAAAATCGCGGCGGCGGATCCCGGTGGGCAAAAACATGTTCGTGGATGCGCCCTGCTATATTTTGAATGATCAAATCCTCTGGGGCGCAACCGCCATGATGTTTTCAGAACTGGAAGAGCTGATCGCCGGATTTCAGAAGAAATAATTTTGCCCGTCAGAAATAATTATTTCATCGGACAACCGGCGTTCAGCTTGTCTTTTGCGGCATCCGGATGACCCATTGCTTCCGCTTTCGAGAGATCTTCACAGGCGAGCTTTTTATTGCTCAGCTTCCAGTAAGCTTTTCCACGCTGGCTGTAATCTTCGCCGGTAGCGTTGTATTTTATAGTAACCGACAGCTGATCGATGCAAAGCTGCCATTTTTCCTGGGCGAAATAAATTTTGCCGAGTCCTCTTGCGGCATGCGCATTTCCCGCTTCCAACTGCTGGACTTTTTTGAAATCGGCTTCGGCCGCCGCGTATTTTGCAGGCCCCTGGGCAAAATAAGCATGCCCGCGTGCCAGAAATACAGGCACATCATCCCTTTTCAACTGCAGCGCTTTGTTATAATCGCGGATGGCTTCTGCAAATTTTTTCTGCTGTACATACAGGTCGCCCCGCATCCGGAAATCATTTGATTCTTTGGAATGGTAAGTGGTTATCAGAACGCCGTAATCCCCGATCGCTTCCTGCGTCTTTCCGCCCGCGGCATAAGCGACCGCCCGTCCGCGGTGAACAGCTTCGCCTGTCACACCAAGCGAAATCGCTTTTGAATAATTCGTAACCGCCAGTTCGTTTTTTCCCTGCGCCGCGTTGATCCGCGCGATCTCAAACCAGGCACTTCCATTTTTCGCGTCCAGCGATGTGACTTTCGTAAAATCCGCAAGCGCTTCTGCCTGCTTGTTCAGATCACGGAGTAACAATCCACGCTGGTAAAATACAACCGCATTTTTTTCATCCAGCGCCGCCGCCTTGTTAAAATCATCCAGTGCAGGCTGCTGCTGTTTCGTTTTCACATAGATCATTCCCCGGCTGACGTAGGGGCCTGGTATATTGGGATGCAGCCGGATCGCTTCCGAATAATCTTTGATTGCAGCCGCATCATTCCCTGTTTGGGCATACAAATCTCCGCGGTAAATATATGCCGGCGAAAATTTGGGATTCAATTGAATGGCCTTCGAAAAGTCCGCCATTGCAAGATCATTTTTATCAAGCCGCATGTTAGCCCTTCCACGATCAACATACGCTTCAAAATAGGTGGCGTCCGTTTTAATGGCAATGTCAAATTTTGCAATGGCTTCTGCGAATTTGCCTTCACTGAAGAGCCTCAGTCCCTGCTCATGAAATATGTACGCCGGCTGGGCTATTGTGATGCCTGTTATTAAAATAAACAAAATCGTCAGCTTCAGTTTCATATTGAAAAACTATTTATCATGTTTAAAATCACACTCGGTATTCCGGGGCAATTTTATAACCGGCCCCGAATATCAACTTATTTTTGATTCTGGCTATGCTTCATCCGGAACTTTACTTTATTGACCGACAGAATCTTAGAAAAAGCCAATAGCGAAATAAAAACAAATGCCCCCTAAATTTTCAATAAATCAGTAGGATTTGAATTCCGGACTGCCTTAACTTAGCGAAAACTTCCCACCATTATGAAAATAGTAAAACGCATCGCCCTTGTACTGGGCATCCTCCTCGTCATCTATATTGGCGTAGGCCTGTTTGCAAAATCCACTGTTCATGTGGAGCGTTCAACTTTTATCGCGGCTGAAGCCGGCCTTGTTTATGACCAGATCAACAATCTGAAAAACTGGAAAAACTGGTCATACTGGGATAATATTGATCCAAATATGGTTTCGGGTTATGAAGGACCAGAAGTAGGGATCGGGGCGATGCATAAATGGGAAAGTGAAAATGATTCCGTCGGCCATGGTTCTTTAACCATCACACAAAGTGAGCCGGGGAAATTCGTGGAAACAAAACTTGAATTCGAAGGAATGGGAACGCATATGGGTGGCTGGAAAATCCAGGATACCACCGGTGGCGTGCAGGTTACAACCTACATGGATATGAATGCCCCTTTTTACATGCGGCCGGTGATGCTTTTCATGGACATGGATGCAGTGCTTGGCGCTGATTTTGAAAAAGCGCTGAAAGGTCTGAAAGAGCGTTCGGAATCGCTGGTAAAACCAGCCGGACCAGAAATGAAAATCGAAACCACCATGATGCCGGCAATGAATATCATTGTGATCAAAGACAGCTGCTCTGATAAAGAAATATCCGAACGGATGAATATGATTTATGAAGAGCTCCGGACCGAGATGACAAAGCAGGGTGCCAGTTTTGCCGGCTCCCGATTCGGAATTTTTCATCGCGTTGATTTCCTTCAGGACAGCTCCATGTTTTTTGTGCTGGAAGCCGGTATCCCTGTAGATAAACCCATGAAAAATGCGGGCCGGGCGGTTTACCGCGAAGAGAAAGGCGGCAATGTTGTGAAAGCAGCCTATTACGGGCCTTATGATGGAATGACTATTGCGCACATGAAGATCAACGAATACATGAAGGCGAACGGGATCACTTCGGCAGGAGCGCCATGGGAAGTGTATGTAATGGATTCTGAAAAAGAGCCCGACCCTTCCAGGTGGCTGACAGAGATCTGCTACCCGGTCAATTAAACGGCCCTTTTGGACTTCGTTTGCTTTTGAGGTGCTATTTTTTTAGATTTAATCTTTAATTCTACAATCATGAAACGACTTTTTCTCGTATTCGGACTTCTTTTAACTATTGCGGCCGTTCACGCACAAAACGTCCAGACACCAGCCACACAACAGACGCCGCAGGAAACGCGCGCGCACAACAAGGCGCTGAAAATGCAGAAGGCCCTTGGACTCTCAACTGAACAAACCACCAAAGTGGAGGCAGTTTTCCTTTCGCGCATCACGGAAGTGGATAAGGTTTACGCCGACGCCACATTAACTGCTGAACAACAGCAGGCGAAGATTGTCACTATTGATGCAGCAAAAGAAAAAGAGCTTGAATCCATTATGACCAGCGATCAGTACACGCGGTATAAGGATATGCAAAAGAAGTAGTCAGTAGTCTTCGACATCCTTCGACATCCTTCGACAAGCTCAGGATGACGAAGGTTTTTTAAAAATGAGTTCCTTAGCCGTCGACCCTTCGACATCCTTCGACAAGCTCAGGATGACGAAGGTTTTTTAAAAATGAGTTCCTTCAGTAGCCGTCGACCCTTCGACAGGCTACTGCGTCTTTATTTATATTGGTCCTTTTCAATTCTCCCATTTATCCAACGAAGCCCCGATGGCTATCAGAGCGAAGGTGGATTTTCCCATTCTCCCATTCTCCCATTCTCCCATTTTCCCATTCTCTCATTCTCCCATTCTCCCATTCTCCCATTCTC
>DATDOQ010000419.1:0-7068 GCA_035293205.1 Bacteroidia bacterium | reverse complement strand
ATGAATTGCGGAACGGATGATGTGGTCGCTTATCACATCTGGTATTCACCAATCACCGGGCAGGAAATGCAACTGATCGCAACGGTTACAACTGACACCACCATTATTTATCAGCAGCTTGAATCCGTGGCGGGTTGTTATGCCGTAACCGCGCTGGATACTTTCAATAATGAAAGTTCATTCAGCAATATAGTTTGTATAGATAATTGTCCGTTGTATGAATTGCCTAATGTATTTACACCGAACGGGGACAATACAAATGATTTTTTCATTCCGTTCCCCTATCTCGCTGTCAAATCGGTTGATCTGAAAATCTATGATCGCTGGGGTGTTGTGGTTTTCGAAACGATGGATCCTGCCATTGGCTGGGACGGCACAAATCAACAAAATGGGAAAGCATGCGTTGATGGTGTTTATTATTACACCTGCACGGTTCATGAGATTCGTCTCGAAGGTGTCGTTGCCCGAAAAATTCAGGGTTTTGTTCATGTGTTGCGGTGAGATGTTGGGGGGAATAATTAAAAATGATAATGTTACTTCGTACGCGCCAGAAGAGACATTTTTTTAAAGGGAAGCTTTGCTGACATGCTTTTTCGCGCGATCAGCCAACTAAAAACGCGAACAGCGGATTTGCAGCGCGATCAGCCAGGGCCCTGGTGAGGAACACCCGGGTGCACAGCAGGCGAAAAAGGTTCGCCGGCTGTGCAGAAGTAATAAGAACAATTAGGCCTAGGACCGTTTCGATTGTCAGATTTTTAGACTTGCGGCTTTTATATTAAGTAATAAAAAATCACATCACCTTAACCCCCACTCCACCCGGGCTTGTATGCCGAAGCGTGGCAAGTGCGAGCGAAGGCAGGCTTCGTTACCCTAACCTAATAAGGAACACTTACCATTCAAAAATATGCATGCCTTACAGACAGCAGCCGCGGTTAAGTATAAATCTCACCCCGCTCTGACCACTTATTTCCTCGTTTCAACCGCTTGCAAATTCCCTGCTCTTTTTCTGGTTTCGATAAATTAAATTCAACTGTTAAACCCGGAGGTCTATTCATTGTCAAACCTGAAAAGAAGCCGTATCTTTGATCTTACCCTGTACCGGGCGTATCTATTATGAAATTATCAAGTGGTTCAGTAGTTTTTGCGTTGGCGGTGTTCTTCATCGTCAGCGGTTGTAAGCCCGACCCGGTTTTCCCGGTGGAGCCTGTGCTCACATTTGACCGTTTCATTCAGAATCCCGGATCCGATTCATTACAGGTTGTATTTAAATTTACGGATGGCGACGGCGACATCGGTGTGCCGATCAACAGTCCGCAGCCCAACATGCTGCTAACGCCATTTCACCCGGGAGCGGTGCAGACGTATGAGCATATTGTTATTCCACCCGGGGATACGGTAAGGTATGAATACCGCATTCCAAATCTTTCTGCAGGCCAGAAGGGACTTGAAGGTGATATTTACGTTACACTAAACCGGTCCATTCTTTATTTCGCAGGTGAAGACACACTCGTTTTTGACGCTTATTTGACCGACCAGGCAGGACATAAAAGCCAGGTTGTGCGGACGACGGAAGTTATTTTATTACCATAACAGATGAAGCGCTTTTTATTCCTGTTTGCATTTTTGCTTACCTCTTTTTTCGCGCATGCCACACACAACATTGCCGGAGAAATAACGGCGAAGGTTGTGCTTGACGCCAGCGGCAACTGTGTGAATTACCTCACGTATAAAGTTACCGTCACCACTTACACGAATACGCAAAGTCCGGCTGACCGCTGTGAGCTGACGATTGAATGGGGCGACGGTGTTTCAACGATCCTGCCACGCATCAATGGCCAAACAAACGGCAATTGTCAACCTGCGGGCATGGGAGTGGACCTAACATCCGCCGGTTATCCTTCCACCAAAGTGAATATTTACGAAGGTGTGCACACTTACCCGGGACCCAGCGGTCCGCAGGGTTATACAATCAAGGTGAAAGATCCGAACCGGGTTGCAGGCATCAGCAATATCCCGAATTCCGTCAATGTTCCTTTTTACCTGCAGACCACACTTTTTATTGATCCGCTGATCGGGTGTAATTCTTCACCTATTCTTACAATCATTCCGCTCGACAAGGCCTGCCGGGGGCAGTGCTTTTATCACAATCCCGGCGCTGTTGATCCGGATGGCGACAGTCTTTCTTTTCGTCTCGGGCCATGCCTGGACACGAACGGTCTGCCTGTTCCCGGTTATACTTTTCCAAATGTAAACGGCGGCGGAAACCTCACGCTGAATCCTTCCACGGGCGACCTCGAATGGTGCTCTCCGCAAGTTGCAGGAAAATACAACGTCGTAATTTACATTGATGAGTGGCGGCGGTTTCCCAACGGAGTTCTCCCGATCGGAACCGTATTGCGCGATATGTCAATTGACGTGATCAACTCTTGCGACAATGAGAATCCAATCATCGATGACCTGCAGGATCTTTGCGTGGATGCTGGAACGCTTGTCGCTTTCCCGGTGAATGTAGATGACCCGGATAATGGAGATGAGGTGAAGCTGCAGGGTTATGGCGGTCCATTTAACACAACCCCGTCCGCGTCACTTTCTCCGGTCAATCTTTATCTTCCGATCCCTTACACCGCGAATTTCAGCTGGCAAACGAATTGCGAACATGTGCGGCTGCAACCATGGCCGGTAACATTCAAAGCCACTGATAATGATTCCCCGAATTCACCAAGCCAACAGGTGCCACTGACCGATATTGAAACTGTAAATATTACGGTGGTTTCACCCGGTCCGGCTTTTCTGAATGTTACTCCGCAGGCTTCAACGATGAATCTCGCGTGGGGCGTAAATCCCTGTGATCCACTCAATAATTTCTGCATGGGTTACCGGATCTACCGGCGGCAGGGACCGAGCGGCTGGAATCCTGGTCCATGTGAAACGGGTGTTCCCGCTTATACCGGCTTCGTGCTGATCGGCACAACGACCGGCATAAACAGCACAACATTTGTGGACAATAACGCCGGCGCAGGATTGATTCCCGGCGTTGATTATTGCTACCGGGTTTGCGCTTATTTCATTGATGGCGCGCAAAGTTATGCGTCACCGGAAGCCTGTTCCGAATTATTGCGCGATGTTCCTGTCATTACGCACGTTGATGTGCTTTCAACGGGTACAAACGATTCCATTTATGTTGGCTGGGTTAATCCGCTTGCGAATGGCGTGGATTTCGATACGATCCTCAAGCCGGGCCCCTATAAGATGGAGCTGGAACGTTCGCCCGGATTTATTTTCAATTCCACCACCGCTACACTTGTCAATACGTTTATCGTATCCTCTTTTTACCAGCTGCCGGTCAATTATTTTGATTCAGGGTTGAACACACTTGATTCCGCTTACACGTACCGCCTGAATTTTTATCACAGCACGGATTCACTGGAAGGAAACTGCCAGCCGGCTTCATCCGTTTACATTTCCACGACGCCGGCAGATAATTCCATTACACTGAGCTGGCAATACAATGTGCCCTGGACAAATTTTGAATTCAATATTTGCCGTTTTAATACCGTGTCAAACTCCTGGGATACGATTGGCACCACTACCAGCCAATCCTACCTTGATGACAGCCTCGTGAATGGCGTGGATTATTGTTATTTCGTGGATGCGCACGGTTCCTATTTCAACGCCCTGCTTCCGCCAATCATGCATAACCGCTCCCAGGAAAAATGCGCGATGCCGGTTGATATGACCGCTCCCTGCGCGCCGGTGCTGATCGTGAATTCCGATTGTTTCATTGGCCTGAACCAGCTTGCCTGGACCAACCCAAACAATATGAATTGCGGAACGGACGATGTAGTTTCTTACCAGGTCTGGTTTTCGCCGAATGAAATTGATCCTCTGCAGCTCATTGCGACGGTTTCGCTTTCCACTGATACGGTGATCGTTTTCAGCGGCCTTCTTTCGGTGGCGGGCTGTTACGCCATCACCGCGGTTGACACATTTAACAACGTCAGCCCAATGAGCAATATTGTTTGCGTCGATAATTGCCCGACCTACGTACTGCCGAATGTCTTCACCCCGAATGGTGATAATGTGAATGATTTTTTTGTTCCGTTTCCCTACCGTTTTGTAAAAGACATTGACCTGAAAATTTATGACCGCTGGGGTGTACTTGTTTTCCAGACAACGGACCCTGATATCCGCTGGAACGGGCGCGACATGAATTCAGGAAAATTATGTACCGACGGCGTTTATTATTATGCATGCACAGTAAATGAAATCCTGCTGGAGGGAATTGTGCCGCGGGAGCTGAAAGGTTTTGTTCACCTGTTTGGCAAGGATGTCGGACAACCTCAATAATAGCTGGAATCTCCAATGCGGTTTTAAATGTTCTCATGTGTGTGGGAAATTGCGCTTGAGCAGCATTTTTAAAAAGTACACAGAGAAACACAGAGGAATGCACAGAGGACCACAAAGGTTTTTTCGTTTAAAGTTATGTGTACGCATGTGTAGGGAATTTAGTGTAATGGCAGAATTTTTAAAAAGAACCACTGAGGAAGACGGAGGTATGCACAGAGTATCACAGAGGTTTTTTCCGCATGAAGTTATGTTTGCGCATGTGGGAAAATAGCGCAGTAGCAACATTTATAATAAGAACCTCAGTCCGAACGACCCTTATATTATGTTCACCGGTATTATTGAAACACTTGGCCGTGTCACACAACGCAAAGAAGAAGAAGGAAATATCCACTTCGGAATCGCCGCGTCTTTTCTCCCGGAATTAAAGATCGACCAAAGCATTGCCCATAATGGTGTTTGCCTGACGGTCACCGAAATTCATGAAGATCATTATTCCGTAACGGCTATTGCGGAAACACTGCGCAAAACGAATCTTTCCAGATTAATTCCCGGAGACCTGGTGAATCTTGAGCGCTGCATGAAGCTGGGCGACCGGCTGGACGGGCATATGGTGCAGGGACATGTGGATACAACCGCCGTTTGCGCGAAGATCAATGATGAAAATGGAAGCAAACGTTTCTTTTTTACTTACGATAAAAACGCGGGTTTTACCGTTCCAAAAGGGTCCATTTGCGTCAATGGTGTAAGTCTTACGGTTGCGGAAAGCAAGCCAGGGGAATTCAGTGTGGCCATTATCCCGCATACTTTGAAGCTCACGAATTTTCATTTAATGAAGCCGGGCTACGAAGTGAATGTTGAATTTGATATTCTCGGCAAGTATATTTCCGCTTTGCTCGAAAACCGGTAAAAAGGTTCACGGGAATCCGCTGATGTATTAAGCAGAATTTGTGTAGCAACGGTTAGCCGGGCAGATTCTATGGCTAACTTTGAGCAATATTTGATTATTATGAAAAAGCATAGCGGTAAAGGGCCCGGCCGACCAGGGCGGGACGATAAAAAAGGTGGCACCGGGAAAAAATATCCGGGCAAAAAACCATTTGGAAAAACCGGAAGTTATGGCCGTCGCAAGGAAGATGACCGGCCTGAAAGCGAGGGTGATAAACGGGAACGCAGCGGGAATTACGGCAAACCCTTTGCAAAAAAATCGTACGGTGAGAAAAAACCGTACGGAAAAAAAACCGGTGAAGAACGAAAATCATTCGGCGATCGTCCTAAACCAAGATACGGTGAAGAAAAACCTTTCGCGAAAAAATGGGAAGAACGTAAGCCTGGCGAGCGTCCTAAACCAAGATACGGTGAGGAAAAACCTTTCGCGAAAAAATGGGAAGAACGAAAACCCGGTGAACGTTCCAGATCAAAATCCGGTGAAGAAAAACCTTTCGCGAAAAAATGGGAAGAAAGAAAGCCCGGTGAACGTTCCAGATCAAAATACGGTGAAGAAAAACCTTTCGCGAAAAAATGGGAAGAGCGAAAACCGGGCGATCGTCCTAAACCAAGATACGGTGAAGAAAAACCTTTCGTGAAAAAATGGGAAGAACGTAAGCCCGGCGATCGTACCAAACCAAAATACGGTGAGGAAAAACCTTTTGGCAAGAAAAAATGGGAGGAACGCAAACCATATGGTGACCGTGGCGAAAAGCGAGGCGATGAACGCAAAGCTCCTGGTGATAAAAAAGAATACGGCGAAAGTTATACCGGTTTCCGGAAGCATGAGGAAATGCGCCGCATGAAAGAAGAGCTTGGCGATGACTGGAAAACTTTCGACAACAAAAATGAAGCGAGGGATTTTACGGAATCGAAATCGAGGAAGCGGGTTCCATCGCGGGGCAGAAATGCGCGGCCGGAACCTGTTGCATTTCCGGATGACCAGCAGATCCGCCTGAACCGTTTCATTGCCAACACCGGAGTCTGTTCGCGGCGGGAAGCGGATGACCTGATCGAGGCCGGCGTGATCAAGGTGAATGGGGAAATTGTAACAGCGCTTGGAACAAAAATCGGTCCGGGTGACACTGTGCATTATGGCGACCAGCTGCTGAAACGCGAGAGCCTCCAATATGTGCTGCTGAACAAGCCAAAAGATTACATCACCACAACAGATGATCCGCAGGAAAGAAAAACGGTGCTTCACCTTGTGCAGGATGCAGGGAAGGAACGCATTTACCCAGTAGGGCGTCTGGACCGGAATACAACAGGATTGTTATTGCTAACAAATGATGGTGATCTTGCGGAACGGCTGATGCATCCACGATATGGTGTCCGGAAGATCTACCAGGTGTCGCTCGACAAAAATCTGCGTCCGGATGATTATGAAAAAATTCTGGAAGGCGTGGAACTGGAAGATGGCGTGATCAAAGCGGACGAACTGAGTTATGTAGGCGATGGGGTTGATAAAAAAGAAGTCGGCATTGTACTGCACTCCGGGCGCAACCGGCTAGTGCGCCGTTTGTTTGAGCAGCTAGGTTACCAGGTGCTGGGGCTGGACCGTGTGTCGTATGCGGGACTTACAAAAAAGAATTTGCCGCGGGGTCGCTGGCGGTACCTGGAGCAGGCAGAGGTTGGCTTGTTGAAAATGCAAGTGGGAGGAACGAAAAAAAGCGGGGGAAGATTTAAGAAACGCTCTTAACTCTACCAGTTTTAATCCGTGTTAATCCGTGTAATCCG
>DATDOQ010000418.1:0-16345 GCA_035293205.1 Bacteroidia bacterium | reverse complement strand
TATGCCACGACACCTTACGCGGAGCAATTTGACAATAATTTTAATAAAAGTATTGGCGTGCAGCTTTCGATACCCATCTTCAACCGGTTCCAGGTAAGCAGCAATATTGAGCGCGCGAAAATTCAGCGCGAAAACGCGCAGATCAACATTGATCTGTCTCAACAGCAGCTGCGGAAAGATATTCAGCAAGCCTGGGCGGATGCAAAAGCTTCGTTCGAAAAATACCAGGCTTCCGTGCGTGCCGTTGACGCCGCGCAGGCTTCTTTTTCCTTTACGGAACAAAAATTCAATGTCGGCGCTGTAAACACATTTGATTATAACAACGCCAAAAACCAGCTGGCAAAAGCGCAATCCGAGCTGCTCCAGGCAAAATTCGATTATATCTTCCGGTTAAAAATCCTTGATTATTACCAGGGAAAACCGCTTACCTTCTGACCTCATGAAACGTTTCTTTCTTATTGGCGGCGCATTGCTTGTCATCCTGCTTACGATTGTTTTCATTAAAAAAGGTTCTTCCGGCGAAGCGATCCGGGTAGCGACGGAAAACGCGGAGCGGCGCGATATCACTGAAATTGTTTCCGCAAGCGGAAAAGTGCAGTCGGAAAACCAGGTCAACGTAGCGTCGGATGTGTCGGGTGAAATTGTCGAGCTAAAAGTGAAAGAAGGCGATACGGTGCGTAAAGGTGACCTTTTGCTGCGTGTCAACCCGATCATATACCAGTCAGGCGTGGATCAGATGCTCGCTTCGCTTAATGTTTCACGTGCCAATCTTGCCAACACAAGCGCCAGGCTCGAACAATCGAAAGCCAATCTTGTCAATGCGGAAGCGTCGTTCAACCGGAATAAAAAATTGCATGAACAGAAAGCTATTTCCGATGCGGAATTCGACCAGGCGAAAGCGCAGTTTGAATCCTCAAAAGCTGATGTGAATGCGGCAACGGAAAGTGTGAAAGGCGCTTCGTTCAATGTAGCCAATGCGGAGGCTGCGCTCAAACAGGCCACGGACAATCTCGCCAAAACCACCATTTACGCGCCAGTAAGCGGAACGGTGGCCAAGCTGAACAAGAAAAAGGGTGAACATGTGCTGGGAACCGTGCAGATGCAGGGAGATATCATTCTTGTATTGGCGAACCTGAATGAAATGGAAGTTCAGGTGGATGTAAACGAGAATGATATTTTGCGCGTTTCACATGGTGACACCGTGCTGATCGAAGTTGACGCACATAACAACCGTAAATTTAAAGGCATTGTCACCGAAGTGGCGAATTCTGCCAATACCAATGCGCTGGGCTCTTCCGAACAGGTTACAAATTTCCCGGTGAAGATCCGCATCCTGCATGATTCTTATCTCGATCTGCTGGATCCGAAAAATCCGGGGAAATATCCTTTTCTTCCGGGCATGTCGGCTACCGTTGAAATACAGACGAAGTCTGTTTACAATGTGGTATCTGTACCGATCCAGTCTGTGACCACACGTATGGACACAGCGGCTAAACATGGTGTTGAAGAGGCAGGCGAGCTGAAGAAAGTTGAAGAAGAAAATGATGATGAAGAGCACGGAAATCTTGTGGTGGGTGATGCAAAGAATAAGGGAAATGAGAAAAAAGCTGAGAAAAAAGCCATAGAATGCGTTTTTGTTTACCGCGAGGGCAAAGTAAGGCTGGTTCCGGTGAAAACCGGCGTGCAGGACAACATGTACATTGAAATAGTGGAAGGCCTGAAGGCGGGCGATGAAATCGTGTCGGCTCCCTACAAGCGCATAACGACCGATCTGTACAACGACGCAACCGTTGAAAAAGTTGACAAGGGAGAACTTGCTTATATTGAAGATTAATTTTTAGGTTGTTATTTTCGACAACTATTTATTTCCATGATCCTGCTGATTGAATCCGCTACGTCCATTTGTTCGGTCGCATTATCGTCGGCGGAAAAAATCATTGCCCTGCGTGAGCTTCCCGGACCCAGCCGGCACGCGGAGAAGCTGACGGTTTTTATTGAAGAGGTGATGCGGGAAGCGCAACTTGAATTCAGTGGGCTGGATGCAGTTGCGGTGAGCATGGGTCCAGGCTCCTATACGGGCTTGCGTATTGGCGTTTCTGCCGCCAAAGGAATTTGTTATGCCGTTCAGAAGCCGCTGATTGCGGTCGGAACGCTGGAGGCGATGGCATGGGGAATGAAACGGGAAGCGGCTGCAGGCGATCTTCTTTGTCCGATGATCGATGCGCGGAGGATGGAAGTTTATTGTGCCGTTTATGCTACGGACCTTTCGGAAGTTGAAGCAGTAAAACCAGTTATTCTTGACGCAAACAGCTTTGACGCCCTCCTGAAAACGCGCACTATCCGTTTTTCCGGAGACGGTTCGTTTAAAGCAAAGCCATTGCTTGCTCACCATTCAAACGCCCGGTTTACTGAAGCCGGAATGCCTTCCGCGCGAAACATGGCGATTCCCGCATCAAAAAAGCTGAAAGAAAAAAATTTCGTGGACTTAGCTTATTTCGAGCCATTTTACCTGAAGACTTATCATCCGGGACCGCAGGGAACTAACTCGGGCTGAACCGTACTTATGAAGACATTGAAGCATTAATCATCAATAAACAAATTCATCATGAAACAAATAATCCTATTTTCACTTGCTGTTGCACTCTACGGCTGCGGGAATAACACTAAAAATGTAATGGAGGAATCAAAAATGAAAGCAGAAGAAAACAAAGCTATTGTTCGGAAATTTATTGACGAAGTAGTGAACAAGCATAATCTAAAAACAGTTGATGAGCTGTTTGCCCCCGATTTCGTATTGCATATTGCCGGCAATCCTGAACCAATGCATGGGCCGGAAAGCATTAAACAGGCAGACAAAATGTTCAGCGTTGCTTTTCCTGATTGGCATAACACGCTCGATGATTTAATTGCCGAAGGTGATAAGGTAGTAACACGCTGGACAGAGCGCGGCACACATCGGGGAGAGTTCCAGGGAATTAGTCCAACAGGTAAACAAGTTACATTAGCCGGAATGGATCTTTTTCTTATTAAGAATGGAAAAATTGTGGAACAATGGGTTTATGCGGATATGCCGGGATTCATGCAGCAGCTGGGCGCCATTCCATTACCACAAAAGTAGAGGAAGGGAAAAATCGACCAATGAAAGCCAGGGGGCAAACTGTAATCTGCAGGTCATGTCCGGATTCCTTTCTGCCAAAAACATTCATATTTCTCTCCTGAAAATAGATACCTTTGTTCTTATAAACCGCGCATCATGCAGGAAGAAGAAACAAACGCACAACAACTGAACATTGAGCTCAGCGAAGAGATCGCAACCGGCATTTATTCCAATTTTGCTGTTATCACTCATTCCAATTCTGAATTTATTCTTGACTTTATCCAGGTCATGCCCGGTGTGCCTAAAGCGCGCGTACGCTCCAGGATTATTCTCACCCCCCAGCATGCGAAACGATTGATGAAAGCGCTCAAGGAAAATGTGCAACGTTTTGAACAAGCCAACGGCGCTATCAGCGATACGGAATTTCCAAATGCATTTCCTTTAAATTTCGGCGGGACAAAAGGTCAGGCCTGATTCTAAGCACTTGCCAGCGCACAACCTCGAGCCTGCAGGGTTATATGCGGTAATGTGATAATGTGGAAATGAGTGAATGTGGAAATGAGTGAATGTGCTAATGCTAATGAGCTCAGAAATATTTCGCGAACTTTTTGCAAATTATTTTCCGCGAATGAGCATGATAAATCCCTTGTAATTTTCTTTAAGCGCCGGACTGGTGAGAATGAAATAATACGTGCCGTCTGCGCAATCGCCTCCTGTGTTCATTTTTTTGCCGTTCCAGTCGTTCTGGTAATTATCGCTTACAAAAACTTTTACACCCCAGCGATCGAAAATTTCAAGATGCGCGTTTGGAAAATACTGCAGGTTATTAATGACAAGAACGTCATTGACATTGTCCCCATTTGGCGAGAAAACATTCGGAATTGTAATATCGCGCGCTAGCACCTCGACATTCGCGCAAACACTGTCCGTGCATCCATTTGCGCTGGTAGTGATAAGGCAAACGGTGTAAATGCCCGGAACCGAATAGGCATGCGACGGGTTTTGTTGTGTTGAAACACCACCATCCCCGAAATACCATGCCCAGCTAATTGCGCCGTTGGTGGTATTATCCATAAAAAAATAACTGCTGTCCGTATAAACCACAAGCGGTAAATAGGTGAAGGCGCTCGCAGGAGTGGTTAACACATTTACAGTAACCGGATCCATATCCGTACATCCGAGTGCATCTGTTACAGTCAGCGTATAAGTTGTGCTTACCGTTGGACTTGCTATCGGGGAGGCGACGTTTGCAGAATCAAGCGTTGCAGGTGGATTCCAGCTATAGGATACCCCACCCGAGCCATTCAATGTTGTGCTGTTCCCGGCGCAAATGGTCACATCATTACCCGCCGCCGCAACCGCGGTTTGAACATTGACTGTGATCGTATCCTTGTCGGTGCAGGTGGCGTTTGAAACGGTAACGATATAGGTGGTTGAAGTGGCTGGTGTGGCAACCGGGTTTTGTATCAGCGGATTGTTTAGACCGGACGAAGGCGTCCATACATACGTAGTTCCCCCGGAAGCATTCAGGTTTGCGGCGGTTCCAGCGCAAATAATTGTATCCGGTCCGGCCGTCGCCACCGGTACAGGCAGCACACTTATGACCAGCGGGACAAAAGTTGTATCAGGAGGCACGCCATTATCGCCGGCGATGATCATGATGGTGTTGTAGCCAACGTTAGTTGCAATAAAATACGCATTCAGGGAAGCGGTGTTGCCGGGCGTGTTGGAAACCACCGTGAATCCGCTCACGCCTGTGGTGTCAAAGATTATCGTGGTGGTCTGGTTGGGTTCCGGAGAGAAAAATTGCGGTGTCAGGAACAGCGTATCGCCCTGGCAAACAACAAGAGTATCACAAGCTGCAAGTCCGGAAACGGTGGGCGCGATATTATTCGTGTTTGTGCAGGCGTCAAAAATAATGGTTTGATTATCGAGCCAGTCAATGCCGCTGTTAATGCCGCCGGGTCCGTTATAAACTCCACCGGGCTGATTAAAAGATCCGAACTGAATATAACTGATTCCGTCTCCTTTGTTCGCGCCTACAATAGCATCCGATCCGCCAAAACCGCCAACACCACCCGATGCGTCGCCTGTTGTCCATTGCATATCGCCATAGCAGAATGATACGTTTCCGTTCGGAACGATCGGATCATTACCATCTGTGATGATGAGTTGAAAATCATTAAGCTTATCCGCGTAGCTACTGTAATACCCGACACTATCCCATTGTATCACCATGTAAGTTGGTGTAATTTTGAACCAGACGAGGCCGCTGGCCAGGTTGCGGGTGTCCACATCACCCCAGAAAGGCGCTACCATCACAAACTGCGTATTTGGAAAACCGCTGGCAGTAAAAGTTGCATAAGGCGCACCAAAGGATACGTTGCCATTGTTGTTGATGTAAAGGTCCGTCCAGCTTTGTCCGTAAAGGCAAAATGAAAATGGAATTGGTATGATCCCGGTCGATCCGTCGTCGTTGCGGTATTCCGGGGGCAACCCGATCGTGAATGGCGCAATACTCCAGGTACTATCGCGTATTTGCCAGCAGGTGCATGAATTTGAGGCCGGCTGCACAGGGGTGTTTGGGGCCAGCTTATACTGAACAGGTGATGTTGAGTTATTGTACAACCTTGCCGGAGCTTTGCCATCCAGCGCACCGGAAGATTTTGCGGCATCGTACAAAACAGGATCGGTGAACTGCTGCACGGTGTCACCTTTCGTTTGCCCGATCGCCGCTGTTTGAAGCAGAGATGCGCAGATAAATGCAATGCATTTTAATGTTCTCATGATTTCCCTCAATGTTTTTGCCACTTTAAAAGTAGGAAAAGGTCTGTATGAACCGGAAATAATTTGAAGGGAATAACGAATAAAATTTGAAATCAGGCTGCTAATCCGTGGATTTCCGGTTGAAGATGATATAGCCGAAATTAAACAGGAGGCTAAACGGGGGATTTTTCGGGCTGTAATAATTCAGGCTGACGCTAACCGGCCCGAGCGGAGAATGCCATACGAGCGCTGTCATTGCAATGTATGACACATCAGAAAGCGTAAACGGCGCGCCCGCATAGGCTTTAAGCGTGCTTTCGTCCTTCCGGATCGCTTCATAGGGAACAAAAACATAACCTTCAACACGCCAGTCGATCGCTTTCCAAAGTACAAAAATGCTTTTCAGTCCCGTGGCGGCAAATTTATAGGCGCGGAACTGGGGAATAAAATAAGTCCGGCTTTCGGGAGTAGGCTCAAACGCGGGTGCGCTCAGAATGCTGGCAGTGTAATTGGAGAAAAAAGGCTGTGTTGAAAAAACAAGCTCACCTGAAAATCCAAGCCGCCACCTGCCGCGCTCTTTATAATAGGTGTCGTACGTCAAGCAGAACTGGAACCAATTGTGGATTGCGCGAAACGGGTCGTTGACACCAGCTGTTGTCCCCGGTTCATAAAATTCTTCACCATGGACGTATCGCCCGCGCAAAGAAAAATAAGTTCCGGATGTGGCGAACTGTTTCCGGTTGAGCGTATTTCTTTCATAGGAAACATGCGTAGTAAGCATGCTGAAATCGGTTCTGTCAGCTGTATCAGCAGAAGTAAATGCGTCCGTCTGATAATAAAGGTTGCGGATAAACCCAAATCCTGTTCCCAGCAGCAAACGACCTTTGTTGCGGATGGGAATTCCGCTGTTAACTTCTGCGTACCGGTCCTGCTTGATAAGGAAAGGCGGCTTGGTGTCTTCGAAAAAAGCCGGACTGCTCCTGTAATAATCCCACCGGTTCAGTGTAATTACCGGTTCAATGTAAAAAGGAAGGCGAGTCGGGAAATCGATCCGGGTCCGGGCCTGCAGGGAGCTGTACAACTTTCCGAAATATATATTTCCGATCAGGCTGACAGAAGGATTGCGGAGCATGTTGTATTGAAAGCCAACAAAACCCATGTTGATCGGGCGGTTTGAAAAATTGCCGCCAAACTGCGTGGATATCTTTTTTTCTTTTTTGATCGTCAGCTTCAGGTCGTAATAGCCGGTTGAAGTGTTGTAGCGCGCTTTCGGAAATATGGACTTTATCTTATCATCCGAAGCCAGCCGGTAATACCCGGGTCGGAGATTTTCAATGTCCACATACCGGCTGCGGTGCCGGAGCATCCGGCTGACATACGTAACCTGGTTTTTTTTCATGCCCGGCCCGTCAATTTCAATTTTGTCAAAAACGATACGCGGTTGCTTTGCTTTGAAAATTGAACGGCGCGCCGAAAGGGCAGAAACATTGCTTCTTCTATTAACACACAGCTTGATGTCACCCATGACGCGAAGGGTTGCATTGTATCCCGAATCAATTGCCACCCGCGCATTTTCAAAATCGAACAATGCGATCCAGTCAACATCCGGTTCAATCACGATCCCGTTTTCACATTTCGGATCAAAATCCGACCGGCTGGTCAGCATGGCGCGGATCTGGGACAGCAGGTTGTCTTCGTCGGGATTCGGAAACGCGGTTGCCACATTGCTGCCGATAATAAAATCCGGAAAGAAATCATCATACATCACATTCGATGGAAAATTATTGTACAGGCCGCCGTCAAAAAGCAATTTTCCATTAACACGGATCGGCTTTACATAAAAGGGATAAGACATGGAAGCACGGATGGATTCACCAAGATCGCCGTCACGGAAAATGACGGATTGTTTGGAGGCAATATCAGAGGCGACACAACGAAAGGGAATAAACAGCGAGTCGAAATTATAATTAGCGGCAGCCGACGCCGCTGCTGTAATTTCCATCAGGGCAAAGTCCATCTGAACGGGGGAAACCAGGTTGGTGGGCAGGTTGGTCACCAACGTTGTGTCGAGGGAAAGTTTGAACGTGATCCAGGATGCATTGTCTTCCTTCCGTTTGAAATAATAAATCTGATCCGGCTGAAAGGTCCCGGTCGCCCAGCTTTTAAAGTCATCCGACAACACCATCATTTCAATTTCCAGCGGCGTGTAACCGATGGAATACATGCACCCGATCAGCGCGCCGATCGAAGTACCGCAGATATAATCAATTGGAATATTATTTTCTTCCAGCGCCTTCAGCACGCCGATGTGCGCGAGTCCGGATGCGCCGCCGCCGCTCAATACCACGCCGACTTTTTCCTGTGGCTGATCCAGCGGTCCAACCTGTACTGGCGCACGTTCAAATTGTGCCCACAAAAGACCGGGAAAAATCCAAAGGAATAAGAGTAGGGGCAGGACAAAATGCCTATACATACAGCGGGTTGGTAGAGTTATAAAGATAGTGATAAGAATGGAGAGAGGAGTCCGCCTACGCTAAAGCTTCGGCGGACAAGGGGGGAAAATCCGCCTACGCTAAAGCTTCGGCGGACAAGTGGGAGAATGAGGGGAATGGAGAACCAGACCGCTTACCGCCTACCAACCTCCCGCCTACGGTTATAAAACTAGAAAATTCTTTTTACAACCTTCTTAAGAGTTGCGCGAAATATGCGGGTGCTGCTAATAGCCGGGTGCCGTACCAGGAAAATAGTTCACCGTCAACTGGTAGAATTTTCGAGTCAGGTAATAGCTTTTGAATTTCCGCGGCATGCTTTTCCCTGAACGGGTATGGCTCAGAAGAAAGAAGGACGAGGGAAGGTCCGGCTGATTTTAAATCTTCCGTCGTTATTTCCGGGTAACGGCCGGCGCCTTCGAAGACGTTTTCGAAATGACAACGCTGCAGCATATCATTGATAAAAGTATTGCCGCCCGCAACCATCCAGGGATTTTTCCAGATAAGGTAAGCGGCTTTCCGGAAAGGTGTATTTTTAATCTGTTTCCCGAAGTTGTCAAACTTTACAAGAATGCTGTTGGCGATTGTTTTTGCAATTTCAAGTCGTCCTGTTATTTTCCCGATCGCTTCGATCATAATAAGCGCTTCCGGAAGATTTTTAATATCACTCATCCAGACCGGGTAAGAACCTTGCAACATTTCAATTTGCGCCTGTTCGTTCTCTTCCTTATTGCCAATGATCAGGTCCGGATTCAATCCGCGTATTTTCTCAAAATCCAGTTGTTTGGTGCCACCTACCCTGGTTTTTGCACGGAACCAGCTTTCAGGGTGCACGCAAAATTTTGTAATGCCGACCACTTCCTTTTCAAGTCCGAGATCGTGCAGCAATTCAGTTTGGGATGGCACGAGTGAAATGATCCGCACGGGTTGTTTTTCCAGCGAAACTTCAAAACCAATTTGATCGATGTACTGCATTATAAAATTCCAAAGAAACAAACCCGATGGCTATTGGGTCC
Source organism: Bacteroidia bacterium (assembly GCA_035293205.1). Taxonomy (GTDB): domain Bacteria; phylum Bacteroidota; class Bacteroidia; order Palsa-965; family Palsa-965. The sequence continues at coordinate 6,977 of DATDOQ010000418.1, read as the reverse complement.
AAATTCCAAAAAAATTTCAAATAAGGAAATCTCAAATCACAAAAGTGGCCACACAATCTGCATTATCCTCAAGAGGTAAAATTTAAATTCAAGTTTAGTATGCCAGCTCTAAAAGGATATTTGAGATTTGTTATTTGGTTTTTTTGTCCGCCTCTTCAGCGGATGGAATTTTCCTTTTTTGGAATTTATCCTCCGTTATTTTTCCCACGAAAAAACATTCTTCACCGGTTTCCAGGCTTTGTTTTCCCAGTGATACAGCGTAGCCCCGCCGTTGCCGCAATTGGCGCCGCACTGGAAAGTGGTGTACACAATTGCATATGTTCCGTCCAGGGAAAAAACAGGCAACGAAACTTCGTAATAGCCGCTTTTATATAATTTAAAATACGTTGACCATGCCTTGCCGGATTTTTTCGGACTTAAAGCGGCAGCGGGTGTGATCTTCGACGGAACAATCACGGCGTGCGGAATGGAGTCCATTGTCCACATGTGTGGTTTGTGATGCCGGATCTGCAGCAACATATGATCAGCGTCGGCCTGCGTGATGAATTTGCGACGGACGAGATCAGCCAGCGCAAGCGTATCGCCTTCGGCATCATAGGAAATATGGGCCAGCACACTGTCACGCAACAGGAATGTGTCTTTTGCATTTACGTTGGTGAGGGCAGTGCGAAGAAGAGAAGCACGATCCTGTGCGGATGCGGTCATATTAATCAGCAAAAAAAACAAACCAGCAATTTTATTCATCTGCTATGAAAGATTGCTAAAGTTAGGAAGTCCGGGCAGCTACTTGATGTCAACTCCGATGCTCAGGCCGATGATCATCAGGTTGCGTTTCATAGTTGTTGGCCAGGGCATGTATTGAATAAACATACCCGTGGAGAAATAGCTTTTCTGACTGCTGTCTTTCTGGAATGAATAATTAGCGCCGCCATGCAGGAATAGAGCAGGAAGGTACTCATCGGAAAAATATCCTCTTTTGAAACTGCCTTTTCCAATCGCGACGCTGAAGCCAACATCGCTTGTTAGAATTCCGCCTGGAAAACGGGAAAGGACAGTGTTTAAAACAACAGGGAAGGCAATCATTCTTTCCGTATAACTATACGGCTCGTCATAAAGGTTCGTAACGGTGGTAGTCCCGTTCAAATAGTCCGTTTCAATAACTTGCACCGAATCGCTTATTCCATTTTGCGTGTAATAGCCGAAGTTAAAACCGGCATAAATAGTATTTTGGTTGAACCGGTAAGCCTTGATGAGCATGCCGCCCCCAACGCCAAATCCGCCGGTTTCCCTGCCGCTAAAAAAGCGGTACTCCTTCACAACAAAACCGAAAGTGATGTAGGGTGGGGGTGTAACTGGTTCCCCGATATTTTTGATGTAACCGGTATTCAGGAAAAGCTTCACACGCGTGGAATCACTTAAGCCGAATTGCGCCTGGAGAAAGAGGGGTAGAAGGAAGGTGAGTAAAACAAATAGTTTATTCATGGAGTGGGGTGTATGGTACAAAGCAAATGATTCTGTTAAAAATACTACATATTCCTCCTGTACTGCCCACCCACCTCAAACAACGCGCTCGTAATCTGCCCGAGCGAACAATACTTCACCGTTTCCATCAGCTCGGCAAAAACATTTCCATTTTGAACCGCTACTTCCTGTAATTTTTTCAGCCGCTCTCTGGATGTTTCTTCATTTGCCTTGTGCAGATGTTCCAGCATCGCGATCTGGTATTCCTTTTCTTCTTTTGTGGCGCGGATCACTTCGGCGGGAACAATGGTCGGCGAACCTTTGGAGGAGAGAAATGTATTCACTCCGATGAGCGGGTATTCGCCTGTGTGTTTCTGATGTTCGTAATACAGTGATTCTTCCTGGATCTTGCCGCGCTGGTACATCGTTTCCATCGCGCCGAGCACCCCGCCTCGTTCCGAAATGCGGTCGAATTCGGTGAGCACCGCTTCTTCCACGAGGTCGGTCAGCTCTTCGATCACGAAAGCGCCCTGCAGCGGGTTTTCGTTTTTTGCCAGTCCCAGCTCGCGGTTGATGATGAGCTGGATGGCCATAGCCCGGCGAACGCTTTCTTCCGTCGGTGTGGTGATCGCCTCATCGTAGGCGTTTGTATGCAGCGAATTGCAGTTGTCATAAATCGCATACAACGCCTGCAGTGTCGTGCGGATATCGTTGAAGTCAATTTCCTGCGCGTGGAGCGAACGGCCGGAAGTTTGAATATGATACTTCAACATCTGCGAACGTTCGTTGCCATTGTATTTATATTTCATCGCTTTGGCCCAGATGCGGCGCGCCACACGGCCAAGCACAGCGTATTCCGGGTCCATGCCGTTCGAAAAGAAAAACGAAAGGTTCGGCGCGAAGTCGTTTATTTGCATCCCTCGCGACAAGTAATATTCTACGAACGTAAAACCATTCGACAAGGTCAGCGCCAATTGCGTAATGGGATTTGCGCCTGCCTCCGCGATGTGGTAACCGGAAATTGAAACAGAATAAAAATTGCGGATCTTATTGTCAATGAAATACTGCTGCACATCACCCATCACGCGCAATGAAAATTCAGTCGAGAAAATGCAGGTATTCTGCGCCTGGTCTTCTTTCAGAATATCAGCCTGCACGGTTCCACGCACCTGCGCCAGCGTTTCCGCTTTTATTTTTTGGTAAACTTCAGTGGTCAAAACCTGGTCGCCGGATGTGCCGAGCAGCATCAATCCCAATCCGTCATTTCCCTGTGGCAGCTGTCCTTGATAAGCCGGCTGCCGGGCGACTTTCTTTTTCCATTTAGAGTTGAGATGTTTCTCAACTTCTTTTTCCAGCCCGTTCGCATGAATATACCGTTCGCATTGCTGGTCGATCGCCGCATTCATGAAAAACGCTGCAAGAATTGCCGCCGGCCCGTTGATCGTCATGGACACCGAAGTTTTCGGATCGGAGAGATCAAAGCCGGAAAATAATTTCTTCGCATCGTCGAGGCAACAAATGCTGACGCCGGAATTGCCGATCTTCCCGTAAATGTCGGGGCGGTGTTCGGGATCGCGGCCGTACAACGTGACCGAATCAAAGGCGGTGGAAAGCCGTTTGGCCGGCATGCCGAGCGAAACATAATGGAAACGTTTGTTCGTCCTTTCGGGTCCGCCCTCGCCGGCGAACATGCGTGTGGGATCTTCGCCTTCGCGTTTGAACGGGTAAATGCCCGAGGTAAAAGGAAATTCACCAGGAAAATTTTCCTGCTTCAGCCATTCGAGCAGATCGCCCCAGGCCTGGTAACGCGGCGACGCGATTTTCGGAACCAGCACATGCGAAAGCGATTCATAATGTGTTTCCACTTTGATCTCTTTGCCACGCACTTTGAAAATATAAAATTCGTCCTTGTATTGTTTCGCCTTCGCCGAAAAATCTTCAATCAGCTTCTGGTTTTTAGGATCGAGGTCGAGTGATAAACGCCGGTATTCTTCTTCCAGGAAGGCCGCATGTTTTGTAGCTTCCGGAGATTTATTTTCTTTAATTACATCGATTGATTTACGAAGTGCATAGAGCTGTTGGGCGCGTTCCGCCTGCTCTTTTACTTTTTGATCATAACCGCGGTTATTTTCTGTGATCTCGGAAAGATAACGCGTGCGGGCCGGGGGAATGATGTATATTTTCTCCGACATTTCCCTGGTGATCTTCATGGACGATTCCAGCTTTGCGCCGGTCTTTTCAACGATCTTATCCACCACCATCCGGTAGAGCTGGTTCATGCCCGGATCGTTGAATTGGGACGCGATTGTTCCGATTACCGGGAGCTGATCATCTTCCGTTTGCCAGAGCTGATGATTGCGTTTGAATTGCTTGCGTACATCGCGCAGCGCATCCAGCGCGCCGCGTTTGTCAAACTTGTTCAGCGCGATCACATCGGCGAAATCCAGCATGTCAATTTTTTCCAATTGCGAGGCCGCGCCATATTCCGGGGTCATCACGTAGAGACTTACATTACTGTGATCGATGATCTCCGTATCACTTTGCCCGATGCCGGATGTTTCAAGTATGATCAGGTCAAAATTTGCAGCTTTCAGAATTTCAATTGCTTCCTGCACGTATTTCGACAGCGCGAGATTGCTTTGCCTGGTGGCGAGCGAACGCATATACACACGTCCTTGAGCCAGCTCCGGGTTGATGGCGTTCATGCGGATCCTGTCCCCGAGCAGCGCGCCGCCGGTTTTGCGTTTGGACGGATCAACGGAAATAATGCCAAGCGTTTTATCTTTAAAATCCACGAGGAAACGGCGCACCAGCTCATCTACAAGCGACGATTTTCCAGCTCCGCCCGTACCGGTGATGCCGAGAACAGGCGTGGTGGATTTTTTTGCGAGCGCTTTTATTTCGATGATGGCCGCTTTGTGCTTATCACCAAAATTTTCCACCGCGGAGATCATGCGGGCAATGGCCAAATGTTTGTGCGAATCGAGATGCTTCACTTCTCCATTCAACTGGAACCCGGTCGGGTAATCACATTTTGAAAGCAGATCGTTGATCATGCCCTGCAATCCCATCGCGCGGCCATCATCGGGATGATAAATTCTTTCGATGCCGTAATCCTGAAGTTCTTTGATCTCCTCCGGTAAAATGGTGCCGCCGCCTCCTCCGAAAATTTTAATGTGCCCGCATCCCTGTTCTTTCAGCAGGTCATGCATGTATTTGAAAAACTCCATGTGTCCGCCCTGGTACGATGTGATGGCAATGGCATTCGCGTCTTCCTGGATGGCGCAGTTCACAATGTCCGCCACACTCCGGTCGTGGCCAAGGTGGATGACCTCCGCGCCGCTCGATTGAATGATCCGCCGCATGATATTAATAGCGGCATCGTGGCCGTCGAAAAGCGAAGCGGCGGTGACAATGCGGATTTTATTTTTGAGATGATATGGTTTTTGATCCTGCATGGAAATGTTTGCGCCAGATGGTAAGGTAAGGATTATTAGTTTGTATTTTTCACAAAGTTACGGAGGGGAGCGTGTTCAGCCAAATGATAATGTGCGGTTGAAATATCACTTGCAATAGTTGATCATTTCTGGACGATGGAACGCAGATCAGAATGATTGAGCAGCCCGCAATGAAATTCGATGCGGATCATGAACAATGCTGCCAACAAAGCTGATGGCGGATTTACAGTCACTATTCACGAGCTGCTTGACGAAAAATGGAGATTTGGTGTGATGCAGTACTACTAATTAGAATTATTTAAATATATTACTATATTTGGTAGGAATAATTAAAACTGCGTACAATTTCACATCCAAGACGAATGTAAAATGAAAGCGAACCTACTCCCGGTTATTTTATTCCTGCTGTTTTTTGATTCAGCACAGCTATTAGCACAGCCAGCTTTACAATGGGTTGCTTCATATAATGACGGGCCTCTGGATACCTCTCTGTACAGCGCAGATATGGCAGTTAACGATAGCGGATATGCCTATATAACAGGATACAGCACCGGAAATTTAACCGGGTGGGATATTGCAACCATAAAATATGATCCAAACGGAAATCAGATATGGGCGCAGCGTTATAACAGCATAGACAGTTCTATGGACAGATCATTCTCGCTTTGCCTGGATGATTCTGAGAATGTTTACGTAGCAGGGTCAATAGCACCACTCGGAGGATTGGTCACGATAAAATATAACAAGAACGGAATTTTACAATGGGTTAGGGCAATAAATAGCAGTAGTTCTTGGAATTATGGTTATGACATCATCACGGATGATACAGGGAATGTGTATGTTACCGGGGTAACGCAGATGTGGTATTTCAGCACGATGAAGTATGACCGGGACGGAAATCTACAGTGGCTGTCAATTGATAGCACAGCGGCCGGACAAATGAAATCGTACATTGCTCTTGATTCCCTTCTGAACGTTTATGTTTTAGCAAGAGGACAAGGCAGCGGTTTTGCATGTAATTTAATTAAATACAGTAATTCAGGGGTGAAACAATGGATGGACGTTTATGAGGGCGATTCATTATTGGGTGCTGAGCCACGCGACCTGAAGATTGACAACAATAACAATGTAATTATGCTGGGCGAAACGATCAAAAGTTCAGGAACTGATTACATAATCCGAAGTTATGACTCGAATGGAAATCTGAATTGGTCCACCTCATTTCATGGAGATAGCGCGTATCTTTCTTCGGATGACATTCCATATGCCATGGTTATTGATTCTCTTAACAATATCTACATTACCGGTGAAATACATAGAGGAACCTCCACGTATAATAAATTTTGCACAATCAAGCTTAATCCGGCTGGAACCGTTATATGGAAAAGTTTTTACACTTCCGGATTTCCGAATTGGAACATTGGGTATGATATAGCCATCGATAAATTCGGTTACCTGTATGTTACCGGTGAAAGTGGTGGTGGAAATAACACCTTTGTTGACTGCGCAATAATTAAATATGATCCCAATGGCAATCAAATGTGGGTTGAGCATTATCAGTCACCTGTTTTTGAATTGAGTTACGTTATTTCTGTTCAACCCAACCTGGACATTTACCTGCTGGGGTTAGATTTCAGCGCCAGCAGCACCAGTATGCTTACACTAAAGTACGAGCAGGGCCCTGCCGGAGTTCAACCAGCATCTATCCCATCTTGGTGGGAGGTCTACCCTAACCCGGCAGCTAATTCAATCAGGATTGCAGGCCAAGAGGCTGAAAAAATGGTAACAATAGAAATCTGGAACATGCTGGGCGAAATGATTTGCACTGATTTATTTCCAATGGGTCCTGCGAATAAAGAAATTGATATTTCGGAATTCGCTGAAGGTATTTATGTGGTTCGAATGATATCAGGAGATTCTTATGCGGAAAAAAAGCTGGTGATACACAGGTAATTTTATTTATACCTCCGCTTCATTACGGTCACAAACTTTCTCAAATCAAACTTAAGCCAGGCATACTCCGTCTCAAAATCCTGCTGCCTTCCTTCATAACGGATA
>DATDOQ010000417.1:0-7921 GCA_035293205.1 Bacteroidia bacterium | reverse complement strand
TCGCGCAAGTGCAGGAAATAAGGAAGTCAGGCAAAAATGTGATCCAGGACCGCACGATTTTCGAGGATGCGCACATTTTTGCGCCAAACCTCCATGCCATGGGACTGATGACCTCGCGCGATTTTGACAATTATTTCAAGCTTTTCCAATTGATGGAATCGCTTATCGCGCCGCCGGACCTGATCATTTACCTGCGCGCCTCCGTTCCAACACTGGTTAAAAATATTCAGAACCGCGGCCGGGAATATGAAAACGCCATCCGCATCGATTATCTCAAACGGCTCAATGAGCGTTATGAAGCGTGGATCTCAACCTACGAAGCGGGAAAGCTGTTGATCGTGGACGCCGATGAAAATAAATTTCATGAAAATCCGGAACATCTCGGGGAGATTATGAATAAGATCAACGCCGAAATTCACGGATTGTTTGAAAAGAAATAAGTCTGGCAGTTAACTGAAAAAACGGCCGGGAAATTTCCTGACCGTTTTTTTATTGGTTGTTTTTGTTTTCACAAATTCAGCCGGTAATCATTCCGCTGCTTCAGTGGGCAGCTTTCACCGGCTGGGCGGATTTTCCGGGTTTGCAACAGGGGGCTGCAGTCACAGCATGTGAAATAAAATGAGCTTTTTGTTCCGCTGTGTAGCCGGCAGCGTCACAATAACGCGCGCATTCTTGCTCCGACATGGCACTGAATTTTTCCGTATCACCTGCAATCATTGCGCAGCACGCGGGTTTTACAAATGCGGTGGACGCGGTTTCGTGCGTGGAGATCTTCAGCAGCGGCGCAAGCGTAAGACCTACCAGGCAGGAAAGCTTAATGAGAATATTCATGGATGGTCCGGAAGTATCTTTAAAGGGATCACCAACGGTATCGCCAACCACCGCGGCTTTATGCGGTTCAGATTTTTTATAAAAAATTTCTTTTTTTCCGTTCACTTCGATTTCCGCGCCTTTCTCAAAAGATTTTTTCGCGTTATCCCACGCGCCACCTGCGTTGTTCTGGAAAATCGCCCATAACACACCACTCACAGTTACACCAGCCATGTAAGCGCCCAGTGCCTCTGCGCGCATTACCAGTCCGACAATAATTGGGGTGACAATCGTAATGATGCCGGGCAGCAACATCTGGCGCAAAGCAGCCTGTGTAGAAATTTCAACGCACTTGCTGTATTCCGGTTTTCCTATTCCTTCCATGATGCCCGGAATTTCGCGGAACTGTCTCCGGACTTCATTCACCATATCCATCGCAGCTTTGCCGACCGAATTCATGGCAAGCGCGGAGAAAACCACCGGTATCATTCCGCCGACAAAAAGGGCGGCAAGCACTTTTGCATCAAAGATGTTGATGCCCTTGATTCCGGTAATTGTTACATACGCGGCAAAAAGCGCGAGCGCCGTTAACGCTGCCGATGCAATGGCGAATCCTTTTCCAATTGCGGCCGTGGTATTTCCGACTGAATCGAGTATATCCGTTTTTTCGCGCACGTCGGCAGGAAGTTCGCTCATTTCCGCAATGCCACCCGCATTATCCGCGATCGGTCCGAACGCGTCAATGGCAAGCTGCATGGCTGTGTTGGCCATCATCGCGGAAGCGGCAATGCCGACACCGTAAAATCCGGCGAGCGCATAAGCGCCCCAGATCGCGCCTGCGAAAAGAAGGACAGGCAAAGCGGTGGAAAGCATTCCGGTTCCCAGGCCTGCAATGATGTTGGTTGCCGCGCCGGTAGCTGATTTTTGCACAATTCCGAGTACAGGACGTTTGCCCATACCGGTATAAAATTCGGTGATGAAAGAAATGGCTGCACCCACGAACATGCCGATTACCACCGCCCAGAAAACATTCATGCTGGTGGTGTCAGCTTTTCCAAATTCGCCTTCATTAAAAACACTGATGTTCATTGTTTCCGGAAGGCAGAGCTGAATCAGGAAAAAAGCGGCGATGAGCGAAAGTATGATAGAAGACCAGTTTCCGAAATTAAGCGCGCGCTGAATAGTATTCGTATCTGCCTTTGCATGTTCACTGACACGCACCATGTAGCTGCAAATAATTGATGCGAAAAGCCCCACGGCGGCGATTAAAAGTGGAAGAAAAATCGGACCGAGTCCGTTGAATGGTATCGTCGCCAGACTGTAACCGGCCTCTAAAGCATCACGGATCACATAATTTCCAAGCACCATGGAAGCCAGCACCGTCGCGACATAAGAACCGAAAAGGTCAGCACCCATTCCTGCAACATCACCTACATTATCTCCCACGTTATCCGCGATCGTTGCCGGGTTGCGCGGATCGTCTTCAGGAATTCCCGCTTCCACTTTTCCAACAAGATCGGCGCCTACATCCGCTGCTTTGGTGTAAATGCCACCGCCTACACGCGCAAAAAGAGCGATGCTTTCCGCTCCGAGCGAAAATCCGGCCAGCACTTCAAGAACGCGGGTCATTTCTTCATAACCGCCGTGATCGAGCGAACCGTTCATGAATTAAGAAAAGAAAATTATAAAAAGCATGCTGAGTCCGAGGACCGCAAGCCCGGCCACCCCAAGACCCATTACTGTACCGCCGGTGAAAGAAACTTTCAGGGCTTTTGCAAGGGAAGTGCGTGCTGCCTGGGTGGTGCGCACATTGGCTTTAGTGGCGATGCGCATGCCGAAAAAGCCGGCCATTGCGCTGAAAATACAACCGATAACAAAAGCGACTACGATGAGAAAATGAGAAGTTTCAACCACCTGGCTGAGCCAGCCCAATCCCGCGCCGGCGAGAAGGACATAGATCGCAAGAATTCTGTATTCCGCTTTCAGGAAAGCCATCGCACCTTCAGAAATATAACCTGCAATTTCTTTCATGCGATCTGAACCGGCATCCTGCTTGCTGACCCAGGCAGATTTCATGGCCATTACTATAAGTCCGAGAATACCCAGCGCAGGTACCAGGTAAATGATTTTATCGCTCATGATGAGTTGTTAGTAAGTTAATTTTCAGGCTATTGCCTTGCCCGAAAGTCCTGTTAAAGGCCGCAAACTTACAAAGAAAAATTTAAAAATCGCGCAAGTGGTCAGGGCGGGGGATGTAAAGTTTCCGGTATGTGCATCGAAAGCAACGCTGCAATGTTCCCGACCGGGCTCCTTTTTTTTTATATTGATTTTTACGCAATGAGTATGCTAATCCGCATGCCAAGCCCATCCTCAAATATTCTGTAAAGTGTAGAAAGTTGAATGTCACACTTACCGTTCTCAAGTCTTGAAATGTAACTTTTTTTAGTTCCAACTTTGTCAGCAAGTTGTTCCTGTGTCAGGTTAGCTTCCCGCCTTGCGTCTTTGAGTGTTTCACTAATCACAAAATACTGCGCCTTTTCTTCAAAATCGTCGCGTTTTTTAGTTCCAATCCTTCCATATTGGATGTCTAATAGCTCATCAAAGTTTTTAGCCTTTCTTATTGCTTCTTTCTTTTTCATTTGGTTCGTCTTTTTAATATAAAATATTCTTTTCTCAGTTTCTCTGCTAATGCAATTTCCTGCTTTGGTGTCTTTTGCGTTTTCTTTTGAAATGCATTGAATAAGACAACTAAATTCCCTTTGTCAAAGCAGCAGAAGATGCGATAAATATTATTTCCGACCTCAATTCTTATTTCATAAAGGCCTTCTGAACCCTCAATGTGTTTCAAAAATCTTTCTGAAACCTTATCAACTGTCTTAATAATGCGAAAAACATAGCCAATTTTCTCTTTCACATTCTCATTTGCTGCCAGGTAAAAGTCTTGAAAGTACTGCTTATGAAATATTATTTGCCTTTCTGTTGTCACCACACAAAGGTAACTTAAAAGTGAACAACCTGCAAATCAGTCAAAACATGTTTTTAACAAAGACGTGAATTAAAATAAGCCTTGCCGGTAACAATAAAATACTGCCGCAATATGATTAGCCGCTATTCAACGCTTTCGCCTTCATTATCATTTAAATCCGTGCATTTATCAATCAGGGGTGCTTTTTTCTCTTTCTTATTTGCACGCGCCTTGCAAACGGAGGTAAATGGAAATTTCAGGTCAAGATAAAAATCCTGGTTGTAGGCAGCCTTCCGACCAATTGCAAGATTCAGAATATCATCGGTGCCTATGATAAGCGGACCGATTCGAAAGCCAAATCCAAGGCTTAGCGTGCGCATGCGTGTGTAGGAAACCGGCAGCCAGACGCCAAACTTTTCATTTTCCCAGCGCCCGGTAATGCTGATGCGCGTGAGCTCATTCACTTTTTTCGCATCGGAACTCCTTTTGTACAGCGCTGCAAACGTTTGAACATTGATAAAATAATGATCCCTGATGAGGTAATCATAATACGCGTTGAAAGTTAAAGGTGTCCGCATCCAGAAAATTTCACCGGCATTTTTTCCGGTCTCATGGAGGCCGAAATTCCGGTACAGATCGCCCGGCGCCGTGCTGTCGAAAGGTTGATGTTTGATATTCCACTGGGAAGCGGACAAAGTGTGCCCGCTGCTATATTTTCCTTTTTTGAACCGGATCATTCCCATATCGAGGATGGAAACCGCCAGCCTGTATTTATAAACTTTTCTTTTATTGTAGCCGCAGCGCGATTCGTCTTTAGGATCTTTCGGTTGCAGATCAGCTGGCCGGTATTCATACACAAAGCCGAGATCAGCGCCGAGTCCGGGGTTGAAACGTAAACGGAAATCAGGATCATAGGACGGCGCAAAGATAAAATTGTCCGAATGCGCATAGGAGGCCTGACCTTCAGAAATAACCATTGTACTGTCGTTTAAAATCTGGTAACCGGTCGTATTCACAAAAATGTACCCGGCCGATAATCCCAATAACAGCTTTGGCCGGACGCCGACGCTTAAATAATTGCCGACTTCCATTGGCCACGTCCGTGCGAATGCAGCGCCTAATTCCAGCCATGAAAGCTGCGTGACGCCGATATGTTTTGCAAATTGTCCGGAGATATAATCTGCCGGATCGCGAAATCCTGTGATGAACGCGTGCGCAAGAACTTCATCTACTCCTTCCATATTGAAGTAGTTGCGGAACTTCGCGTCCACAGCCCAACCGGAATTTTCCCGTGAAACCATTATTCCAGGGAATAAAATTTCGGCCCTTCCAAAAGCGGATTTTTTGCGGTCGTTTTCGCGGTAATGAACCTGGGCATAACGAATGCGCTTGTAAAGAAAACCGGCCCGCTCTAAGCCTACATAGTCATTGGCAACACTGAAGCTGAGTCCGGCTGCAAGAATGTCGGTGGAATAAACATTATCAGCGACCGTGGCGGGATTGTAGGAAGCGGCATTCACACCGGCATACAGGCTGCTGTTGTAACCGAGGAAACTTTGTCCATTTAAACAAATACACCCAATCAAAAACCTGGTGATACAAAACAATACCTGGCGCATCGCAACCTCCACACTCCGGATACCGCAAAATTAGCGGCAAACAATAACCGGGACAGGAAAATTTTTTGACTGATGGGAATGCATGGCAATGCTAATGTAAAAAAAACGGCGTAAAAAAGCGGCTTCCATTGGAGAAGGCCGCTATTTAAAATGAAAATTGACAGCGTTTACCTGCGGATTATTTTTGCGGTTGTTATCAATTCCCCGTTTACAATTCTGAGGAAATAAATTCCCGACGGTTCGTTTTCGAAATTGATCGTGGTTATATGTTTGCCCGAAATCACAGCTGTTCGTCCGGCAAAAACAAGTCGTCCGTCCATCGCGAAAACTTCCACGTCAAAATTCCCATCTGTTACATTCCCGCTGATCGTAACAAATGATGTAGTGGGATTCGGATAAATATTCCAGCTGCCCGGCTCCGAAGATGTTGAAATACCTACACAAGGATCAACCAGTATTGAATCAACCGCAGTGCCTGTGCAATTATTTCCATCGGTAAAACTATAGGTGATCGCATGCATGCCGTTTCCGGCAGTCAGCGGCGTAAACAGCATGCCCGTTACACCTGTTCCGCTCCATGATCCGCCCAGCGGTGATTCACCCGACAAGCTGAGCGGCGCATCGTTCAGGCATAAAACAGAGGATGGCAGGCTTAGGCTGACAGCAGGTGGTGGAGGATCATTCAATGTAACGCTGACAACCATAGTGCACCCTTCCGAATCGGTGATGGTCACACTGTAAATTCCTGCCGGCACGCTTGTGATATCCTGCGTAGTGCTCGACTCGCTCCATAGATAAGAGAAGCCGGGCGTTCCGCCGCCAACGGTAAGATCAATTGAACCGGTAAGTCCGCCGCAAGACGTCGGATCAATTGTGGTAGTTGTCCCCGTGATTGGATCCGGCTCCGTGATCGTCACCGTTTGTGTAATTGTACAACCATTCGCATCCGTTATTGCCACAGAAAAAGTGCCTGCTGAGAGCCCCGTTTCTGTGCTGCCCGTTCCTCCGTTTGACCAGGCATAATTATACGGACCTGTTCCTCCTGATGCAACAACGGAAGCAGTTCCGTCAGCAGCGCCACCGCAGGAAACATCCGATTGGGTGAATGTTGCATTGACAGGGGTTGGTTGCGTAACATTAACCGTATATGTAAAGGTGCAGGTACTTGCATCCGTAATGATCACGGTGTGCGTGCCCGCAGACAAACCTGTTGCCATTGGAGCCGTTCCTCCGGATGACCAGTTGTAAGTATATGACCCCGATCCGCCGGATACCATTACGCTTGCAGTTCCATTGGCGCCGCCATTACAGGTGACACTTTGCGTTGAAAAAACAGTTGTGAGCCCAGGCGGCTGCGTGAGCGTTACTGTTTGTGTTAGAATACAACCATTCGCATCTGTGATCGAACAGGAGTGTGTTCCTGCTGCAAGGTTGGTAGCGGTTGAACTGTTCCCGCCCGATGACCAGCTATACGTGTAAGGCGATACTCCGCCGGAAACATTCACGGAAGCGGTTCCGTTATTCGCCCCGTTGCAGTTAGGATCTGTTTGACTCGTCGTCGCTGTTAATGCAGGCGGCTGCGTGATGGTAAATGTTGTAGCCATCGTGCAACCGTTTCCATCGGTGGTGGTGCACGTGTAAGTACCGGCGCTCAGGTTCATAACGGATGGGCCGGTTCCGCCTGTCGACCAGCTATACGTATAGGAAGGGGTACCTCCTCCTGCCATAATTGCTGCATAACCATTGCTTCCACCGTTGCACGAAACATTGCTTTGCGTGGTTCCTGCGGCGGTGATCGGCGGCGGCTCTGTTACACTTGCGGTTTGTGTTACTGTGCAAAGGTTTGCATCAAGAACCGTAACAGAATATGTTCCTGCAGTTAAACCGGAAATATCCTGCGTGGTTGCGCCATTGCTCCAGGAATACGAATAGCCAGGCGTGCCACCGGTTACGCTCAGATCAACTGAACCATTGTTACCGGAAGCGCAGCTTGTGGGTGTGCTTGTCCATGTTACTACTGTAGGCGGGCCACCCGTTCCTACACGGATATCATCCCAATAACCCATTCCGGTGTTGTAATTGTATAAGTGGATGCGGCTTATGTCATTTTGGGTCGGGTCCCTGAATGGGAAGCTGGTGTACTGAAGCGTATTGTTGATGTAAATATCAAACGTGTGCATGGACCAGTTAATGTTGCGCATTTCAAGATGATACCAGGTGTTGACTGTTGCAGGGTAATCCAGGTTCACGCTGGAAACAAAACGAATATTGGCTGTAGAACCCAGAAAATAGGTGAAGGCAACGCAATTCGAGCCGGTGACTGCCGTATTGCCGACCACTAAATAGTTAACCGCTGATCCGCCAGTCGGATAGATCCACCAACCCATTGAAGTGGGTGTAACCGGTGTGATGGATGCGTACAATCCGGTCATGTGTGTATTTGCTCCGCCACTTCCCTCTAACCGATAGGTTCCTACCGCCGGATTTGTAGTGGTAACTGTTGCGGTCATCGATGGTCCGGCGGTCC
>DATDOQ010000416.1:0-2726 GCA_035293205.1 Bacteroidia bacterium | reverse complement strand
AGATCGTCCAGCGTTTTTCTTTTACGAGGTAGAAATAATAATCGCGCGAAATGGCTGAGTCACGGAGCCAGACACTAACCGCTGCGTGTATGCTGTCTCTGTAAACCAGCCGGCAAGTACGTTTAACCCCCTTGGGCAATTGCTGCCCGAAAGTTGAATCGGCCTGCCACTCCCGCGCCATTTCACAGCAGAAATATTTCAGCTTGTCCGGAAATCCATCGGGAGAAACATATTTCTCCACCACCTGCAGCGGCGATAATGAATCTTCCCTGACCGGATTTTGGGCGCCGGCAAGCAGGGAAAGAAAAAAAAAGATTACCGGCAGAATTTTTTTTGTCATGATTTATTATCCCGGTTAATCCCGCCGGAAAAATTCAAGGCGCGAAAGATTCACAATCTCCACGTCCCGGTAATAAAACAGCAGGATCTGCATGTAGGAATAACCAAGCTTCGCCATGCGGATAGCGCCTTCCTGGCAAAGCCCAACACCATGTCCGTAACCACGGCCGCTGATGGTGATGCTGTCACGCCCTTCTTCGATCGAAAAATAGGCGGAACGCAGCTGCCAGTCGGCACGAATGGTTTTGTAAGGAATTTTGGCAGCGCCGTAAACATAGTTGGTGGTGCGGCTTGCCTGCTTCATGTTCATGGCACCACCGCTGGCCACGCTGTCGGTTACCGGAAATTTGTGTTTTCCCGATAAATAGCTCAGCCAGTCTTCTTTCGCGATTTTCCTTTGCCAGTTCGCATTTCTCGTACTGGTACAAAATGTGTCGCGCACCGATTTCAGGTAGGATACAGGAATTTGCCACACATCTTCCGCGTTCGCGGTTTGTCCGCCGCAGTTCGAATGAAAAGTAGCCGTGATGAGTGAAAGATTTTTGTCAATGACCACGAGGCCGGTGGTTGCCTGAACAGCCAGCTGCACTTTGGGATCGGTAGGGCGGCTCTTATAAACCTGGCAATGCACCCCGTCGCAGACATCAAACCCTTCGTCGATATGGCGGTTCAGCTGCGCACAGGCATAAGTCCGGCACAGGATCGCCTGCACTTTGTAAAATTCAAGCACGGAATTACCACCGGACTCGGATTCCACTACGCCGGCAACATAATGTTCGAGATCCACTGAATTCAGGCATTGCAGAAAACCCTTCGCAACTTTGACGGTAAGGCTGTGATCATACGTGCGTGTGCCGCTGGCCGGCTGAATCGGTTTTATTTTAAAACAACTTGTATCGTAAATGCTCACAAGACGCACCTGCCCAAATCTTCCAATTGTATCGCCGGGAATGCGCAGCTCGATGGAGTCATTGATGACAATCATTTGCATCACTTTGGCAGACATGTAATCCTCCTGCATCCGGCCGTCGAGATACAGCGCGTATTTGCCGGCGCAAACGGAAACATTCACCGATGTCACATTCATCGTGGACAAAATGCGGACCTGCGTGGTATGCGCTCCGATAGCCATCGGAGCCGTCAACTGCACGAACAAAGCCAAACTGCTCAGTATTTTCTTCATTTTTTCAAATATTCTAAAATTCGCCCGGCCGTTTTTTCAGAGGCGCCGCTGCCACCCAGCTTTTTCCGCAGCAGCTCATAATCATTCAAAAGTGATGACCGGCGATGCTCATCTTCCGTAATTTTTTTTAATTCATGCACCATATTGCTGACCGTCATTTCACGCTGGATGAGCTCTGTGACCACTTCCCTGTCCATCACCAGGTTGACAAGCGAGATGTATTTCACTTTCACCAGCTTGCGCGCGATCGCATAGGAAATAAGGCTGCCACTGTAACAAACCACTTCGGGCACGCCGAATAAAGCCGCCTCCAGCGTTGCAGTTCCCGAAGTTACGAGCGCCGCGTATGATTTTTTCAACAGGGAATAAGTTTTTCCGAAAATTATTTCCGTTTTATTTCCGTCCATGATCGTTTCATACAGGGAAACAGGTTGAGAAGGCGCACCCGCGATCACAAAACGATATTGGGGAAATTGATTTGCCGCTTCGAGCATAACGGGCAATATTTTTTTTATTTCCTGCCTGCGGCTTCCCGGCAGCAAGGCAATAATTTTTCTTCCATCATCCTGCAGAGGAAGTTCATCTGCCCAGCTTTCGATCGCATCGAGCAAAGGGTGACCGACAAATTCAGCTTTGAAATCAAATTTCCTGTAAAAATCAACTTCAAACGGAAGGATACAGAACATGCGGTCAACGGTTTCCCTGATCTTATGCACACGCGATTGTTTCCATGCCCAGACCTGCGGTGAAATATAATAGAAGACAGGAATTCCCATTTCTTTCATAGCAGGGGCAATACGCAGGTTAAAGCCGGGATAATCGACCAGAATGACCGCATCCGGTTTCCAGCCGGCAATATCTTTTTTACAAAACGAAATATTCCGCAGGATCGTGCGCAGATGCAGGATCACTTCAGCAAAACCCATGAAAGCAAGATCACGAAAATGTTTTACCAGCGTCGCGCCCTCCGCTTTCAGCAGGTCGCCACCCCAGGCGCGGAATACGGCGGCAGGATCTTTTTTCCGCAAAGCCCGCGCGAGGTTCGAGGCATGAAGATCACCGGAGGGTTCGCCTGCTATGATATAATATTTCATCAGGCGCTGACTTTTTCAAATACCACCCACAAAGTATAACCGATCGTTGCGAAAAGCACGCCCCGGGCATTCTGGTTGTATTCCCGCCAGATAAAAATAAAAAACAAGGG
>DATDOQ010000415.1:0-3278 GCA_035293205.1 Bacteroidia bacterium | reverse complement strand
AATCGGTCACATAGGCTTTGGAGCTGCTCACTGCAAGAATTTCCCGCGGCGAGCTGAGCCCGGTGATCGTTTTCACACTCTGGGCATCGATGGGCCGGATCACTTCTATTTTACCGGAATTATTGACCACCACATAAGCGTAGGATCCTATGAAAGCCATGCTCTGGCAAACATCCCCAAGCGGCCGGTTGTTGACCGGTTGAAAAATATCCTCATAAGCTGTGCCGGAATAAAAATAGTAGCTCAGCTTTGCATTGCCCTGCTGAAAGTTCCCTTCATTCGTTATAAACACACCATTGCCGGGCAGGATCTCCACTTGCGAATTTGCGGGTGTTGGCGGCGTTTCGTCTTTTTTGCAGGAAAAAAAGAAAATAGAGCTAGCCATAAAGGCAAAGGCGATGATTTTTGCGCTGAATCTTGTTTTCATAATTTGAATTATTGTGGTTTGTTTTTTCTGTTAAAATCTATCGTAAACCCGACTTGAAAGCTGCGTCCTGGCATCGCTCGCCAGGTAATTGACTGGAATTCTTTATCGAAGAGATTATTAATCCGGAAGAAAATGTCCGCAAATGAATCGCGGAAATCAAAGCGTTTTCCTGCTGTCAGTTGCATTACCGCAAAAGGCGGCAGCCATTCCGAATGATCGCTTGCGGTAAAACGGAGACCTGCATATTGATGCGTGAATGAAACATAAAATTTCCTGTAACCGGCCTGAAGCATGGCATGCGTCCTGTGCGCAGGAAGATAAACCAACTGTTTTTTTAACGAGGCATCACTGGCTATAAGAGATTTTTCATTCGTTGCCAGCACATAATCATAGCCACCCAATAATAAGAGCGCCCATTTGTTTTTTTTCCATTCAACACGAAGACGGTGCTCCGCTCCCTGGCTTTTCACTTCCAATAAGTTTTGCGGCGACCAATAACCGGGACCAGAAGGACGCCATAATATCCAGTTCCGGGTGTGCCGGTAAAACCCGGTAACGGTATAAGAAAAATCAAATGTTTTTATTTTCTGCCTGTAGATCAGAGAAGCCTCCGCGTTCCAGCTGTCTTCCGGCTTCAGGTCCGGATTTCCACCGGGAACCCAGTACAGATCATTCAGCGTGGGCACACGATAATTTCTGCCGAAAGAAGTCATCACGGAAAAATATTTCCAGATAGCTCTTTCGATACCCATTGATCCGACCAGCGGCGAAAACTGGTCGCCGGTCATTTCTTCCCGCAACGTCAGCGCGATATTCCATTTTTCAGGATAATAATAAAAGGAAACAAAAGCGCCGGCCCTGTTTTGGATAATGGATGAAAAGACATCCGAGACCGAAGCCTGGGACCAGGTTTCCGAAAATCCTGACAGAACTGCCGTGTGTTTTTGAAAATTTCTACGCAGTTCAAGCTGGCTGACCGATGATAGCACATTCGTTTCTGAAATGGGTATCATTGGCGCATGGCCGGTATCGTACCATAGATATTCAGTTAAGAGGCCCGTTCGCGCTTTCAATGTGATACCGCGGTAGTATCCTTCGTATGAAAACATGGAACGGAGAAAATGATCGATCTGCCGTGCGTTGCTGCCGGCTTCAAGCATGGTCGGTGGAATGGCGCGATCGCTTTCCTGGTACCAAACCCGAAGATTGAAAAGATGTAAACCTTTTTGCAAGCCGAATTCAGCTAATGCCCCCTGCTGAAAAAACGCGCTGTTGGTAAGCGTGTCAAGCGGCGATCCGGCCAGAGCTTTATTATAGAAAGTGAAATTATTCTGCGCCTGCTGGCGATAAGCGCGAATGCCTGCTGCAAAACTGTCATTACTCCAGCCTAGTTTTATTCCGTTATTATTTTCCCCAAAGCTGCCGATGGTTCCCGCGTACCGGATATTCAGATTGTTCCTGAAATCTGTCCGGTTGCCCGTGCTGATCACACCGCCGATTGCTCCGGTTCCCCACACCGCCGAACCTGCGCCGTTCTGAATTGAAATATTGTCGAATAAAATAACGGGCAGCAGAGAAAGATCCACATTTCCATTTGTGGGACTCTGAAGATTAAATCCGTTCCACATTACAGGCGTCTGTGACGCGCTGGCGCCACGAACTGCCGTGGTGGAAAGACTGCCGCCACCGTATGTTTTTAAGAGGAGAATGCCGTTTTGCCCCAGCAGGTCGGTTATCGTTCCGGCTGCATAACGTTCCTGCAGGACCGAATCCGGCTTTTCATATTTCACGCCCGGCTGAACAGGAACCACGCGTGCGGCAAAAATCGAAACCGATTTCCGTTCGTAATGTGCGGTAATGGTATCCTGCGACTTTAACAGCAGCGGGAAAAAACAAAGAAGAACAAAAGCCTTTTTTCGCATGATTCAAAAGATCTTTTCCCGGATCATTGAATCATCCATTTTCAGAAAAAATAATGCAGGCGTGAACAGGAACATTCCGTCCATCTGCATCGCTTTTTTCCCGAAGCAACGGATGATCATGTAATGGCAGGTCTTCTGACTTGTTCTGTTTCCGGGCCTTCCCTTTCGCGAGGAAAAGTGGCATTGCAGAATCCGGAAAGTTTAAAAAGAACTCACAGCAGCGGGTACTGTTCCCGATTTTCACGGGATTCCCTTTTCATCTTCGTTGAGCTGAAGAACCGTTACAGCAGTAAAGATAAAAATTTAATTTAAATTATTTATTCTTCCGCTCTTCGCGCTTTATCTGCCTGCGTTCTTTATTCCGCGCACGAAGCTCCGCAAGGTTATCAAATTCCTGGCGGTAAGAAATTCCTGCGCCGTGGGTAAATGGAGCATTCGCCTGGTTCAGAATATTATCTTCATTCGAACGGGAAAATGCCCGCATACGCACGCGGCCATCGGGTGTTATTTTGTATTCCACGTTCGCGTCACCCAGCCACTGGGTCGCATTGAGCGAGTTGGCCTGCGCCGTGCTTGCCGTGGTCCTGCCGATATTCGTTTCTATTGTCCAGCGGTTGTTGGCAATCTGCTTTGCCATTTGCAGCTTGACGTCCTGTGGGTTCACTTCCAGCTTTACATCAAGATCAACGCCCGTTTGCCCGATCCAGTTATTAAGCGTTCCCGAAACCCAGTTGCTCAGTAGGGTTGCTCCTCCGGCGATCCCTGAACTGCCGCCGCCCGGATCTGTTCCTTCCCGCAATTCGGCAGGAGTTGTAAAGCTTGACAACACCATGAGCGAAAGCACCTGCCGGTTCCTTTCCAGTTCGGTTTGCATATAGCTCGCCACGGTTTCCTGGATGTTTGCATCAGCTGTCGGTAGATTGACGTCA
>DATDOQ010000414.1:0-4310 GCA_035293205.1 Bacteroidia bacterium | reverse complement strand
TCATCACCATCACCAGTGGGGGTGTCTGCTCAAGATAGAGTGAAATCATTTCACCCATCAGCCCGGGATCAGATTTGGTTCGATGGATCAGATAATCCAGGTCTGTACATTTTATTCTTCCCGCTTTATCCGTGGCCGGTTCAATCGCCACAGTTTCCTTCACCACAACCGGCTTCCTGATGAGATTAATTATTTTTCCATATAAAACACGCTCATCAATGGGCTTTGCGATGTAATCATTCATTCCAACCGCCTTGCATTTAGCCAGGTCAACGGTGGTCACATCCGCCGTCAATGCAATAATCGGAATTTTTGAATTCATTGTATTCCGGATATACTCCGTCGCTTCAAACCCGTTCATTTCGGGCATCTGCAGATCCATCAGGATAATGTCATAGGTTTTGTCCTGCATTTTTTCAATTGCTATTTTTCCATTGGAAGCGATGTCCCGTTCAAAACCGAAATCGTCAAGAACGGTTTTCATCAGCAGCTGATTGAGGGCGATATCTTCTACTACCAGCACATGGATATTTTTAATTCCTGTTTCATATATTTCCGGGCCTTCCTCCAGCGCCGCTTCTCCATTTGTTTTTTGAAAAGGCAGGGTAAAACTGAAAGTAGAACCTTCATCCAATTTGCTTTTTACGCTGATCGTACCGCCCTGCGGTTCCACAAGTTGCTTTACAATGGCAAGACCAAGACCGGTTCCGCCATACAACCTGGAGGTTCCG
Source organism: Bacteroidia bacterium (assembly GCA_035293205.1). GTDB lineage: Bacteria > Bacteroidota > Bacteroidia > Palsa-965 > Palsa-965. The sequence continues at coordinate 3,579 of DATDOQ010000414.1, read as the reverse complement.
CTAGAAGCCTGCTGAAAATTTTCGAATATTTTCTCGATTTTATTTTCAGTAATGCCTATCCCGGTATCTGATACGGCAAATTCGATGTATACTTTTTCCTCGTCTTCCTTTACGAGCTGAACGCTTACCGTAATTTTTCCTTCGGTGGTAAACTTAACCGCGTTGCTCACAAGGTTCAATATGATCTGGTGTAGGCGCACTGGATCACCTAACAGCACTTCTGGTATTTTCTTGTCATATTTTGTTACCAGTGCCAGGTTTTTCTCGAGAATTTTCGCTTCAAATAAATGTAACATGGCCGAAATGGAAAGAGCCATTTTAAATGGCGTCTGCTCAAATGTCATTTTACCCGCATCCACTTTTGCAAGATCCAGAATGTCATTGATAAGGACGATCAGGGCGTCGCCGCTCATTTTAATAGCGTTGAGGTATTCTTTTTGTTTTACGGTCAGTTCGGTTTTTAATACCACCTTGGTAAAGCCGATGATCGCGTTCATTGGAGTGCGAATTTCATGACTCATATTAGAAAGGAATTGCTGTTTCGCCTTCACAGCATCCTCTGCGATGCGCGTTGCGCTTTCGGCTTTATTTTTTGCTTCTTCCGCAAGCGCCGAAGCAAGTTCGGCAAATACCTTGGCTTCGATCAGTTCCTTCTCAATACGTTTTTGTTCTGTGGTGTCACGCGCGACTACCACAGCGCCGAGAACTCTTCCATTTTCGTCTTTATAAACTGAACCGTTAAACAGCACATCCGTAAGTTTATGATCCCGAATGGTGAGGGGGTAATCTGCTACAAATCCTTTCGCGAAAACCTCTTCATAAACTTCCCGCGCTTTTTGCGGATCTGTAAAATAATCGAAGAAGTCGGTCCCCCGGAGTTGCTCCCGCGTCAATCCTGTAATACTTGCCAGCGCCTCGTTCATGTCCGTTATTTTACCTTCTATACTGATCGTGATCAGCGGATCGAGGCTGGCTTCGATCAGGCTCCGGGCGTATTGTGATTCCAATGATTTTTTAGTTTCCATCTTATCTGATTATTTCTTTAACGTTTCCCACTTCTTCAATAGGACTTCTTCTTTTATCTTTCAGTTGCTTAAAATGCGAAGGCGAAAGTCCCGTGATCTTTTTAAACTGGTTCGAGAGATGCGCCACGCTGCTATAATTCATTTTCCATGCGATTTCGGTGATATTCAATTCCCCGTATATGATCAGTTCCTTGATCCGCTCAACCTTATGTGCTATAATAAATTGTTCAATGGTAGAACCCTGCACTTCGGAAAACAGATTAGACATGTATGTATAATCATGATCAAGCTTCCCGCTCAGGTAATTGGAAAAATTCATTTTAAGCGGTTCATCCGAGTGATGGACCAGCTGGATGATTGTATTTTTTATTTTTTCAATCAGGACCGCTCTTTTATCATCCATCAATTCGAGTCCCGCTTCCAGGAGCGCTGATTTCAGCAGCTCACGCTTGTCAGGGGAAAGCTGCTCCATGATCTCAACTTCCCCAAGATCAACCACAATAAAATGTAAACCGAGCTTTTTCAGCTCATCCTTTACCGCCATTTTACAGCGGTTGCTCACCATGTATTTTATAAATAATTTCAACCTGATATTTTTAATATCAATGACAGTTAAATTACTACCAATCCCTGCGTTATATTTACAAGATCATTGAAATAACTTACATGATTCACAGGTTTTAGTTGCGATCAGTGCCCGGTGCAGTAAAAAACCGCAAGCCCGGTAAATTACCTGGCCGGCGGCTAACCTAACCCACTACCAACTTATTCGATTACGATGGTATTATCTGCCATCACAACTGCTCCCGTCCTTGCCAATGCTCGCCCGTTAAGGGAGGCCCCGGTGTTGAAAGTGATCGATTGCATGGCTAAAACTGTTCCTTTAAAGACAGAAGTGGTACCGAATGTAGCTGAGCTGCCGACCTGCCAGAAAATATTCGATGCGGAAGCGCCGCCGCTGAGTATGACTTTTCTGCCGGATGTGGTGGTGAGCGTTGATGCGATCTGTATAATGAAGACAGCATTCGCGTTGCCACGCGCATCGAATGTAAGATCACCCGATGAGATGGCCAGTGACGAAGTGGATTTGTATAATCCGGGAGTCAGCGTCAGTCCACCGATGTTTCCTGAAAGCGTTACAATATCCGTGCTGGTTCTCCCGGCAGCGTTGTTGTAGGCAGCGGTAAGATCAACCTTGGCCTGGTTGGCGATAACATCATTAATATGCAAGGTGCCGATAAGGACACCTGGCGGGAATCCACCAACGGATGAACCCGGGCTTAATCCCAGATCACCGGTTACAGTTGTATTCCCTGTATTGCTCACCGCCGAGCCGGAAAGTATTGCGAAACTTCCGGCGCTTGTGAGCTGGACAATCGCCTGCACGGTGGCCTGGAGCGGAATCGTGTTGGCATTGGAAGTATCATTCGGCGCTGCGGTTTCCTTTCTACATCCGCCTGCAAGGACACCTGTTGCAATCGCAAAGGCGGTCATTATCATTTTAGCTTTCATATTTCTTCTGTTTGTTTTCCGTTACTGACGATCAGGCGTGAATTTAATTTCACCTTACAAAAGTGCATAGGAATAAATTCCATGTTGTTACATCGCTCGCATGAATAATTACATCATTCACACTTTGTTAACAGCAACCGGATCTTTTCAGACAATTCGTTCGGCCGTCAGTTCCCTCTCAAAAAATACCAGTTCGCGACCAGGATCATCCGCGACCGAGCAGTAATAAATTCTATCCACATACCGCCGGATATATAATTTCAGTCCGGGATGGCCGATAGCGAAAATTATTTCGCCTTCTTTAAATTTATTTTCCATTGTAATTGATTTTCCAGTGTTTTAACAGGCTGAAGGCTTACCGGTCGCCGCGTTTGGCCCGATAACAGTAATAATAAAAAAAGACAGTTTGTATAAACTGCCTTTTCAATTCAAATGTCTTTCTATTTTTATACCAGAATCACATTTATTTTGCCTGGAAATAGCTAGCACTTCTCTGTAAAAGCCTTTCTAATAAGGTGAATCGTTTCTTCATGGCCTTTCTTAAGCTTTGCCTTGACCCGCTTGACCAAATCCTCCTCATGGCCTGTTTCAAACTTCATATCTTCAGCGTTAAGTTCAGTGAATTTTTCCTGCAGTCTTTTTGAGATTACATCCCAGTCGCCGGTGATTTTAAACGGTTCAGGCGATTTTGATTCTACGGTTATTGAACCGGCAACGATTGCCTCAACCGGATTTACTTCCTGCGGCGCATCGACCATATTTTCATTTTTTGTATCCACGTTTTTTTTATTTAATTATTAAATATAAATTTTAAACAACACCTGGTATATCGATCAGGCAGGCCAAATCAAGTCTGAACCTGCCTGGTTTCTAAACCTGCGGTAAATCGAAGGGGATTATTTCTTTAGTTTCCCTTACCGGAAACCGGATATCCTGCATAATTACCGGCTGCCCGCTACCCTGCGGCTTATTCAGTTTCGCATCGCTCATTGATTTCCGGATTTCATTAATCCTGCTTTTCCACTTCCTTGTCCGGAATCCT
>DATDOQ010000413.1:0-6283 GCA_035293205.1 Bacteroidia bacterium | reverse complement strand
CTCTTGCAAGTTACTGTTTATCAGTAGCTATGGCTGCTTTGCTGTTGGAAATGTATAAAGTGTATCGGATAATTTATTGCCAAGGGAATCTAAGCGGATCCAAATACCAATAGGCTCAAAGGAGATTAAACGGCCTTTTTCCTTGAGCTGCCTGTTTGGAAAATAACCCTGGAAGGTGCCGTTGCCGAGGGAATCAACTGTAAATGTCTGGTTAATGACTCCGCCGGGGTAATATTCTTCGCGAATCATGGTTCCGTCCGGCTGCACTTTTCCTTTCGCTCGCAGGCTGCCGTTTGTATGCCACGATTCATAATCAATGGCGATGCCTTTATTAATAACGGTCCGCGAAAGTATTTGTCCGTCGTCGGCCCAAACTTTCCACTCGCCATGCGGCACACCGCCTTCAAAACTTTTAATTTGCACCATCCGGCCGTTTTTCAGAAACCATTTTTCAATAAATGTGCTGTCGCGAAAAAGTTTTTCGTCTCCGGCCGCCTGCCGATAAAAACCTTTACCGGGAATAGTGGTAACTCTGAAAAAAGAATCGTTTTGCGTGAATTCTTCCCAATGTCCTTTTACGCCGGCTATTATGGATTCGCCTTTGTGGAGAGGTTGTTTTTTTTCACTACAGGCGAGAAGTTCGACCAGAATTATTACGCAAAGCAGACGACTCATTGTTTGGTAAGCCACGGATTACACGGATTACACGAATTTTTTATTTTCCCATTAATCCCATTTCCACATTTTCCCATTTTAAACCGTAGCAATAACCTTCAACTCAATCGCAATCGGCGTAGGCAGACAGTTGATCTCGATCGTGGTGCGGCATGGAGGATTTTCTTTAAAATATTCCGCCCATAATTTATTATAAACAGGAAAATCGTCTTTCATATTGGTCAGAAAAACGGTTACATCCACAATTTTATCCCAGCTGCTGCCGGCATCTTCGAGAATAAATTTCACGTTTTGAAAAACGCTGCGGCATTGCGCTTCAATATCGTAAGAAATAATTTTTCCATTTTCATCCAGTTCAACACCAGGAATTTTTTTCATGCCTTTTTCGCGGGGGCCAACTCCGGATAAAAAAAGCAAATTACCCACGCGGCGAGCATGCGGATAAAGTCCGACCGGCTCAGGGGCTTTGGAAGAATGGATGGAATGATCCATAGTACGAAACTACGAAATAGAAGTTGAAAGGAGAGGCTGATCAGTGTTTGCACCGTGTACAAAAGGATTATTTCGAAATTCAGAATTCTTATTTGCCTAATTATAAGTTGAGTTACCGCCATTAATCGTTAACAGTAAGCCCAGAACATCCTTCTGCCATTCTAAATTCTTATATTTGTATTAAATACTTAGAATGACTTATAAAATTATTTGTCCTGTAAAAAACAATCAGGTGATTGTTATCCTGCCACCCGATTTCATTGATAAGAAACAGGTGACTATTTATATTGATGACCAGGTTGATATCAGGTCCCAGAAACTTGAGGCTTTGAAAAATGCTTCGAATGATCCTTTATTTCTTGCCGACATTAAAGAAATTAAGGATGACTTTGATTCTATTGACCATGAGACATTATGACGATAAAAAGATGGTCTATTTATCGTGCTAATCTTGATCCAGTTGTGGGTTCGGAACAAGGTAAATCGAGACCCGTACTTGTCATTAGTGAAGATGACATCAATAATTTATTAAATATCATCAATGTTATTCCTATTACTACCCGAAAACCGGGAAGATCGATATACCCGAATGAAGCTTTAATCTCTGCAAATACTTTCGGACTCCGGGATGAGTCAATCATTCTTTGCCATCAGATACGTACGCTTGATAAGAAAAGACTGACATTATTGTATGGAGATATTGGTGACCCAAAGAAACAATCGGAAATTATAGATGCATTATGTTTTCAGCTGGGAATAGACAGAAGTGTAAGCACCAGCCGCTAACGGCGGGTTAAAAGTAATGGAGCTGAAGTGCTACCGCCGAAGCCCTGCCTTTCATCATTGCAACCCGTCACTTTTTTTTAAAAAAATAAACTTCCTGCGTACCGGCCTCCTGTTTTTCCCAGTTTTCGCCGGGCGATTCTGGTGTGGTTTTGATCCAGTAATCCGCGTTCTTGCTCGCCGGATTGGTCGAAACCGAAATGTGAAAATAACGCTGGTAATAATTGGCCACCGACCAGTTTTTATAAAGTGTTTCATCAATAACGATGGACCCTTTTTCCCCGACTATTTTTCCCGTCAGGTAAATATCATGGAGCAGCTTTTCATCGCGTTTTGGCGTGCCGGTTTTCAGGTATGCTTCTATCCCCGAACCGGCTATTGCCGCGACAAAAATTACGACCGCGACATTTCGCGCCATTGTTTTCCGGAATATAAAATCCGTGACGCGCAGGTAAAATGGATACAGCCATGCGGCAAAAGCCATCGCGAAGAAAGGCATTGCGGTTACGAGATAAAATCCCCGTTGCTCACGCGTGATCAGTAACGGCAGACTCCCGGCAAGCGCCAGCAGTAGAAAAACGTTGCCCCATTTTATCGTTTGCTTATCCCACACGGCCGTTCTTCCTGCAAGCAATAAAACCAAACCCAGTCCCAGCCAGGGAAGTATATCGAGCAGCAATTCAAAAAGCAAATGAAAATGCGAACCGGAAGTATCGTGGGTGCCGCCAAAGGTTTGCACAATGCGGTTTTCATACCAGGACGTGAATGTTTCGCTGGTGCCGGGCAGCAAGAGAAGTAATGCATAGACCGCAAGCAACGGAATAAAAAGAACGGCGGTAGTTTTCGCCGCATTCTTGAATGAAACAAACCGGAAAACAAAAAGCATCGCCGGAAATACCAGCGGAAACAATCCCTGCGGACCTTTGCAAAATGAAGCGGCAAGCAGCCATACAAATGCCAGCGCACTGTTGAGCAGCGGTTTTCGCTTTTCAACCAGGACCGCGTGCTGCGCTTCGATACAGGCCAGCACGAATACGCTCATCGTAATTTCGATCAGGTTGTTAACGAATGCATAAAAAACCACCGGGGAAATAAAAAACAAAATAAGCGCGAACGCGTCGGCGCGCCTGGCTTCGGGATTGTTCCGGAAAATTCTGCGCCATAGCCGCACGATCAGCCAGCCGTTCAGAAAAACAAAAACGAGATCAAATACGCGTTCCGGATAAATACCTTCGAAAACACGGAAGAAAAGCGATTGCAGGAAAAAAACCAGCGGCGGCTGTTCATGAAAATGTGTATCCGCCAGTTCCGAAAAATGTGGATGCCAGAAAGTGCCCAGCCCTTCAGAAAGGTTTTTCGAAACCGCCGCGTACAGGATGCCATCCGCAAACATGCCGTCGCGGAATAACGCGGGCACCACCAGCACAGCTGCCAGCGCGGCCGCCAAAAGAAGCATTAAGTTACGCAGGGAAAACAACGGCGCTAAATTACAACAGAAGCGCTTCTGTTGAAGCTCCGGTGCAGAAACAATCAAAACGCGCGCAAAATCGTTTTTACATCATTTACATATCCGCCGCCAAAAAGGTTCACGTGCACAAGGAGCGGGTAGAGGTTGCAGTAACTGACGCGCTGCTCCCAGTTTTTTTCGGGCGGGAATTCCTTGACGTAGCCGGCATAAAAATCTGCTTCAAATCCGCCGAAAAGTTTTGTCATAGCCAGGTCCATTTCGTGGTGGCCATAATAAACGGCGGGATCAAACAAAGCGGGACCTTTAACGGAAAAGAAAAAATTTCCGCTCCAGAGGTCTCCGTGCAGCAAGGCCGGTTTTTCAGGCGGAAAAATATCATCTGCTTTTGCGCAGAAATTTTCCGCGCGGGAAACGAGGTCCGGATCTATTTTTCCGGAATTCCTCGCCATGCGTATCTGCGGAAGGATCCGGCAATTGGCAAAGAATTCACTCCAGGAATCAAAAGGCGTATTTTCCTGAGGGAGCGATCCGAGATAATTGGCGTGATCAAGACCAAAGTGCAGCGAGGAATGACAATGCAGCTTTGCAAGCTTTTTTCCGGCTTCCTCCCATGAATTCCCTGCGCTTTTTCTTTCCAGCCACTCCATTAACAGGTAAGATCGCCCTTTATTTTCTTCAATGCCATGAACGAAAGGAATTGCAAACAATTTTTTTTCCGCCAATAATTCCAGCCCCCTTTTTTCGGCTTCAAACATTCCGGGGAATTCTGCTGAAGAATTCTCTTTCAGAAAATAACGGCCGGCGGAAGATTGTATTTCATAACAGGTGTTGATGCTGCCACCGCCAACCGTCCGCATGGAATCGATCGTGACTTTTGTTTTTCCCGTAAGACGGGCCAGCAATTTTTCATAATGCGATCCTGCGCCGGAAAGTGACATAGTGATTTGTTTGATGTACGCAATTTCCGGAAAAAGCTTTTAACAGGAAGTAAAAGCCGCTAAAATGAAGGCCACGAATTAAATTTTGGCGAGCGCCTGAAGATGAACGTCGGTAATTTTTACAAATTTCAGCACAGCTTCGGGGCCGGTGTTGGCCTGCCGGAAAATTGCGAGTGCCTGCTCAAGCTTCTGCAACTTTTTCGGCGAAGCATCATTCACCGCTGTTTTCAGGAAACGGCTGAACGCCTGTGCCGCGGGAAACTGATCGGCCAGGTCACCGGAAAGTTTGCGGGAAATGCTCCGGACCGCCACTTCCGCCTGTTCAGACTTTTCGGCGAGCAGGTAACAAAGTCCGAGGAATAGTTTTACCTGGCATTCCGCAAATGGATAATTTTTGAAGCTGATCTCATTCACAACCTTATTCAGTGTTGTGGCGGCTTCGCTGAACTTCTGGTCCTGGAAAAGACCGGCCGCCAGTGCAAGGTGAAAGCACGTAAATGAAAAAGCGTCCTCCGGATCCGGCAAAAACCGGAGTTCTTCCACTGCCTTTTCAGTAGGCCTTTCAGAACGGGAAAGCAGGAACCAGGCAGCAGGGCAGGAATGATGCAACAGTAAAAAACTGTTCAGGGAAGCATTTACTTTTTCGAAAGATAAATTCCCGTTTTTCTGGAGCCCCAGCTTTTTATAATATTCATAATTCAGGAAATGCCATACATACCGGAGGAAACGGTAATGCCGGTCCTCCGGATGTTCATCCACGATTGTATGAAACTGCCGCAACATGTCCTCGATCGTTTCTTCGGTTTCAGGAATTTCGTTTTCTTCACTTGCAAAAATTCCGAAGCTGGCCGCCATGATGATGCGCGTTACTTTCAACCGGTGGGAATCATACAGTCGTGAAAGATTGGCCATTTCCCGCAGGTAAAGTTTCAGGATCTCCCGTTTCGCATTGTCTCTCGAGAGAAGGAAGTCACAAAGTTCGCGTGTGAATACAGACGCAAGCTCATCGGCTTTATCGAGCGCAAGCGCATACGCAACATTTTTATTGTACAGTTGCTGGTAATGATAATACTGCGCGCTGTTCAGGTGAAGCTTTTTCAACCCGTTGTAAACACTCACCAGCTCGGAAGGCATGTCGAGACGTTTCAATTCTGTTTCGAGATGCTCCAGCATGCTGATCGCGGTTTCCCGCGGAGAATTGTACACAAGATGCGGAATGGAAGAAATGTTTTTTAAAAGTTCAGCGCGGTTATCCGTTGCCGTCCGGAAAAGAAATTGCTGCACTTTATCCTGGAGGCGTGATTTGAGTGTATAAAACGCGGCCTGGTTGGCGCCAACCTCGTCACGGATATCCGGATCATTTTTTCCGGTTTCACGGTAAAGCTCCAGCAGCCGCACGAATTTTTCGCCCCGGTTTTCAGCCAGCTCCTGGTGAAGGAGCTCGAACTGCGAATTGTCAAGCTGTTCGATAACTTTTTTCAGCATAGATCTGCGGTGCGTTATTTACAAAAGGCATGCGTATGGTAAAGCGCGTGAAAACGCCCGTTTTGGAATCAACCGTGATCGATCCGCCAAGCAGTTCCACTGTTTGCCGGACAATGTACAATCCAAGACCAGATCCCGCTGAAGCGTCTGTCGCGCGATAGAACATTTCAAAAATAGAATCGAGCTGCGCGGCAGGAATCCCGATTCCATTGTCTTCAAAGGTAACAACGAGCTCGTCTGAAACCTTCGCCACGTCCAGGTGAATATAGGAGTCGGCATGCACACGGGCGAATTTAATGCTGTTGCTCACAAGGTTATTCAGGATGATCTGCCATCGGTCCGGATCAGATAAATACGGATCAGACAACTTGCTCGAATACTTAAACATCATTTTAACCGTGTTGTCCATGAACTTATGCATAGCAACGGTGGTATCGAAGAT
>DATDOQ010000412.1:0-8466 GCA_035293205.1 Bacteroidia bacterium | reverse complement strand
CATACACACTGGGGCTGGCTCCAACTCCCGAAAGAAAAAGGCGGCATCAAAGGTGTCACCTACCCGCTTGTCGCCGACACCAATAAGACCATCGCGTTCAATTACGGCGTGCTGAACGGCACATTCGATATCGACGACAACGGCATGATGATGGCTTCTTCCGAAATGATTGCCTACCGCGGGCTGTTCCTCATCGATAAAAAGGGGATTGTGAGGCACCAGCTAATCAATGACATTCCTCTCGGCCGCAATGTCGAAGAGGCGCTCCGCATGGTGGATGCCCTCCAGTTCTTTGAAGAAAACGGCGAGGTCTGCCCTGCCAACTGGACCAGGGGAAAAACAGGTGTAAAAGAAACACACGAAGGCGTAGCGGAATATTTGTCCGCAAATTAAATATTTGCAATTTTAATTTCGAAAGCAGTTTCCGGGCAGCCGGGCTGCTTTTTATGTTTACCACTAGTGGCATGAATTTGTACATTGCAGAAAGATTCTTTGTCAACCCGCATGGCCCGATTTTTTTCCCGCTGGACAATTCCCCTTATTTTCCTGGTCAGCCTCTGGATTTCGGCGAACCTGAAATGGGGAAATCAATGGAAATACACCATTATTTCCGACGCGAAAGGTTATTATGCATACCTGCCTGCGATCTTTATATACGATGATCTGCAATTTAGCTTTTTCGATTCGATTGAAAATAAATATTACGACGCCCACACCAAATTTGATTTCCGCTCCGGCTATGATGGAAAAACCATCAATAAATATTTTTGCGGCGTTGCCGTTTTACAGGCGCCGTTTTTCCTGGCAGGTCACGCCGCCGCGCTCATCACGGCCGCTGAAGCAGACGGCTATTCCAAACCCTACGTCATTTTCGTTTGCCTCGGCGCGCTGTTTTATCTGCTGGTTGGTTTAAGCTTTCTGCGCGTCTACCTGCTGATGCACCGGGCCAGCGGCGGACAGGCAGCTTTTATTGTCGCGCTTATTTTCTTCGGCACCAATCTCTTTTATTATTCGCTTGTTGAGCCGGGCATGTCGCATGTTTATTCATTTGCCCTGGTCAGCATGTTTTTGGTTTACAGCAAACGCCTGCTCGCGGGAAATACCAAAATGCTGGTCCCGGTTGCCTTGCTGCTCGGAATGATATTCCTGGTAAGACCGGTCAACCTGCTGATTATTCTCTGGCTTCCTTTTGAAGCGGGCGGACTGAAGACGCTGGCAAAAAAAATAGCCGGATTTTTTCGCGAACCTGTTGCAATGCTGATCTCGCTGCTGGTTTTTATTCTGCCGATTACATTCCAGGTGACCATTTATTTTGAACAAACGGGTTCATATTTCATTGATGCCTATGGAAAAGAAGGATTCAATTTCAGCCGCCCGGAATTAGTGAATTTTCTTTTCAGCTATAAAAAAGGATTGTTCATTTACCTGCCCCTCACACTCGTTGCCATTTTTGGCCTGATCCCACTCTGGAAAACAGACCGGCTGAGAAGTCTTTACGCCTTTCTTTTTCTGATTGTGCTGATTTATGTACTCGCCAGCTGGTGGCAATGGTATTACGGCGGAAGTTTCGGAACCCGCGTGATCGTGGAATTCCTCCCGGTTTTTGCCCTGCTCCTGTTTTTTCTCTTGCGCGCTTTAAAAAACACGACGCAAAAAATAATTCTTGTCTCCCTCCTGGTTGTCCTTGCCCTGTTCTGCCAGTTCCAGACTTACCAATACAGGTATTATTTAATCCACTGGTCAGAAATGACAAGGGAAAAATACTGGGATGTTTTTTTGAAATTGCCCGGCTGAAGAACATTTATTCCTATTCTTGATGAAATTGAAAATTGAATAATTGGAAGATTGCCAATTTTGAATAGCCTCCGTGGACGTATCTTTGTGGCAATATTTCTGTTTTATAAAAAGTATCCGTATCCAAACAAGAGCACAAAGATGGTAGCCACAAAGACACCAAAAAATGCACGAAGACAAGACACTAAAAATTATAGACACATTTCCTTAGACCTTACTTCATGAAACCTTAGTGTCGATATTTAAGCGATTGAAAGTTGCTAATTTATCATCTGCTAATGAAAGAGACGGAGGATATTTACAAATTGTGATTTATGATTTGCTTCTTGCCCTTATTTCCTATTAGCCCCATTTTCCCACTTGTCCGCCGGAGCTTAGCGCAGGAGGATTAACCCCATTTATCCGCCGAAGCTTCAGCGAAGGTTGATTTTCCCATTATCCCATTACCACATTACCACATTACCACATTATCACATTATCACATTACCACATTATCACATTATCCCATTTTCCGGTTATCTTGTAACTTGCTTTTTATGCTAAGGTTAACCCTTGTCTTGCTGATTGCTCCTTTCCTTCTCGTTGCGCAGCAATACAATTTCCGTTCCTACTCCGTTTCCGACGGACTCGCGCAATCGCAGGTGTACGCGATGGCGGAAGATGCACGCGGTTACCTGTGGGTGGGAACGCGCGGCGGGGGCGTTTCCCGATTCGACGGCCTGCAGTTCACAAATTTTTCAGAAGATGACGGCCTGGGCAACAGCTTCATCAATTGCATTGAGCCCGATAAAAAAGGAAATATCTGGTTCGGCACGGATGAAGGTGCATATTGGTACGATGGTAAACGCTTTAACCGCTTTTCAGCTTCCATCATAACTAAAACTGTGCTGGATATTCATTTCACGCGCGACGGAAAAACGTGGATCGCAACCGGCGACACTGGGCTTATTATTTTCAATGATACCCTTGTCACGGAACATCTCCATTATGGAAACGGTCTTCCTTCGGACCGAGTGTATTGCATTTTTGAAGAAGCAGACGGTACAGCCTGGCTTGGAATGGAAATTGGATTAACAAGGATCCGTCAGGGAAAACGAAAAACATTCGGGCGTAAGGACGGATTGCCGGTAGCAGGCATCCGGTCGATCACCATGGATAAAAATAATACACTTTGGTTTGCAACTTACGGCGGCGGCTTATGCAGGCTGAACAGGGAGACGGAAAAATTCGAGCGGTTTACTACGGAAGGTGGGTTGACAAACAATACAACTCACTGCATGCTGACCGATCGTTTAGGACGTATCTGGGTTGGAACGGCAACGGGCGTAACGCGGATCGATGACAAAAAAATAAAAACCTTTTCAACGCGCGAAGGTCTATGCAGCGAGGTGGTGATGTCGTTGCTGGAAGACAGCTGGGGAAATACCTGGTTCGGAACCTCCGGTGGAGGCGCGTGTTTGCTGGACGGGGAGCGGTTCATTCATTTCAATGAAAAATCCGGTGACATGGGCACGTGGATCTATGCGCTGCATTGTGACCGCCGCGGTCATATCTGGTTCGGCACATCATCGGGTGGCGTAACCGAATATGACGGCATGTATTACACGAATTATTTTGAAGGCGCGGGATTTACTTCAGCAAAGGTCCGCTGTTTTGGGGAAGACACTACGGGCACCATTTGGTTTGGAACAGCAGGCGAAGGCGCTTACAGCTTATCGGGCGGAAGTTTTGTGCATTACGGCAGGAAAGAGGGAATGAGCAGCAGCTTTGTCAATTGTTTTATCACCGACTCGCTCAATCGCCAGTGGATGGGAACCGCGGGTGGCGGCATTAACGTGTACGATCCGGCGGCAGAAAAATTCATTGTGATCGGCAAAAAAGAAGGCCTGGCCAGCGACCGGATCCTTTCCTTCGCTCGCGACAATAAAGGAAATATCTGGGCCTGCAGCCTGAATGACGGAATTTTCCGGATGGATTACGATAGCAGCGGTATCCGCGTAAAAAAACAATACACCACGGATCATGGCCTGCCCGCGAATCATGTGCGCTGCGCAACGATTGACCGTTATGGTAACTTGTGGTTCGGTTTCGCTGGCGCCGGCATTGCGCGGTTTGACGGAACTAATTTTCACAGGTATTCAAAAAAAGACAGTCTCGCCTCGAATAATATTTACCTGCTGATCGCAGACGAAAACCGGAATATCTGGGTGGGAACCGAAAAAGGGCTGGACCGCCTGGTTTGTGACGCGAACGGAAAAATTATTTCCATAAAACATTTTGGCAAAGGCGAAGGGCTGACCGGAATTGAAACCAGCACCAATGCCGCCTGCATCGACACATCAGGTGGTGTATGGTTCGGAACCATCAGTGGGGCGAGCGTTTATTATGCGGAGAACGATTACATCACTACTCAACCGCCGAAAGTTCACCTGACAGGCATCCGCCTGTTTTTTGATCCGATCCAAACCACGCCCTACGGTTCAACGGCAAAGGCCAGTTCCTGGTTTGCCATTCCGGATTCGCTCGTGCTTCCTTACACTGAAAATCATTTACGATTTGAATTTACCGGTATAGATCTGCGCAACCCGGAAGGCGTGCGTTTCAGGTGGAAGCTAAATGGCTTCGATGAAAAATGGTCGCCGGAGAACAGCGAAAGACAGGCCACCTACTCTAACCTCCCGCCGGGCGAATATGCTTTTTTATTGCAGGCAAAAAGTTCCGACGGTTTCTGGAGCAAGGAACAGCGGTTTGTTTTTCGCATTACTCCTCCAGTCTGGGCAACATGGCCTTTCCGCCTTGGCGTGACCCTTACCGGGGCGGTTCTCATCGCTTTCTTTTTCACCTGGCGGCTGCGGGTTGTGCAAAATCGCAACAAACGCCAGCTTGAAAAAGTAACGCTTGAAAAAAATCTCCTTGAGCTGGAGCAAAAAGCATTGCGCCTGCAGATGAACCCGCATTTTATTTTTAACGCGTTGCAATCGATACAGGGATTCATCGCGCGCAATGATTCCACCGAAGCCCGGCGTTACCTCGCAAAATTCGGCAAGCTCATGCGCCTCACGCTCGACAGTTCGCGTCAATCCTATACGAGCATTGCCGAAGAAGCGGAATCGCTGCAGCATTATCTGGAACTGGAAGCGCTGTGTCACGGCAACCGTTTTACTTTTTCTGTGACAATTGATCCGCGTATTCACCCGGAGGCTACATTCATTCCCGTCATGCTGATACAGCCATTTGTCGAAAACGCCGTGCTGCATGGTATGCGTCACCTCGAAGAAAAACAGGGCCGTATCGAAGTGCGTTTTTTACCAGAAGGAAAAACAATCGTTTGCGAAATTGAGGATAATGGCATTGGACGTACGAAAGCCGCGGAGAAAGAACCGGATGACAGAGTATTGCATAAGTCTGCTGCGATGAGCATCACCCGCGAGCGGCTGGCACAGAAGGGTGAAAATGGCGAGGCGTCAGGAACGCTGGATATTATTGATTTGATAGATGCGGAGAGTAACCCCGCGGGAACGAAAGTGGCGGTAAGAGTGGAGAATGTGGTTTGGGAGTGAATAGTTTTTAATATTTAACTTCGTCCAGTTAGCATGTCTATGGACATTTTTCAACTGCTTTTTTTTTCAATAATTATATGCGGAGCTGGAATTGTGCTGATTCCGTTCCTGTCCCCTTCTTATAAATCTGCCGCTGGCTTTGCATTGGTGCTGCTGAATGCGCTTGCCACTTCTGTTCCTGCTATAAATTCGTTAGCAGGCGATCCGGTTGAAATTCATCTGAAGGGAACTTCTTTTTTCAATGATGTTCCTTTAAGGATAGACGCGCTCTCCGCATGGTTCATGCTGATCATAAACCTGACTTGCCTGAATGGTGCGTTATATGGTATTGGATATATGAAAACATATAAGAACCAAAAAGGAAATTTTTCCCTTCATTGGATCTTGTTTGTACTGTTTCAAACATCCATGCTTTGGGTTTGCATGCTCCAGCATGGATTGGCTTTTTTGATTGCCTGGGAAATCATGTCCGTGACTTCGCTCCTGCTTATTATTTTTGAACACCAGCGCCACGATACATTAAAGGCTGGCGTGAATTATCTTGTGCAGATGCATATTGCCGTGGTGTTTCTTTCCGTCGCTTTCATCTGGGTTTACATTTCTGAAGGTTCATTTGATTTCAATTCCATCGCACTTTTTTTCGAACATCACAAGGCTGGATGGCTGTTCCTGTTTTTCTTTATAGGCTTTGGAATTAAAGCGGGATTTATTCCTCTGCATACCTGGCTTCCACACGCGCATCCTGCCGCGCCTTCGCATATTTCAGGCGTCATGTCAGGGGTAATTGTAAAGATGGGAATTTATGGCGTATTTCGTATTGTAATGTACCTGAGTACAGATTTACTAAAAATCGGAGAGGTGATTTTAATCTTATCCGTTTTAACCGCCTTTTATGGAATACTCAATGCTGCGGTCCATCGCGATTTCAAACGGATGCTTGCGTTTTGCACCATTGAGAATATCGGCATCATCGGAATGGGGATCGGCCTCGGAATGATCGGAAAAGGAATCGGAAATAACTTTATCATGTTCCTGGGATTTGCAGGGGCTGTGCTGCATACATTAAATCATTCGCTGTATAAGTCACTTTTGTTTTTTAGTGCCGGTAATGTCCTCCAGCAAACGCAAACCCGCGACATGGAACAGCTTGGAGGACTGATAAAAAAAATGCCCTCTACAGCTTTTTTATTCCTGGCAGGAGCGCTGGCCATTTGCGGCCTTCCACCTTTGAATGGATTTGTTTCAGAATTCCTCATCTATGCTGGTTTGATTGAAGGAATAAAAACAAATAATGTGCAGTTCAGTTCAATGATGATCCTTTGTATGTCAGGGCTTGCAATTGTTGGAAGCATTTCCCTGCTTACATTCACCAAAGCATTTGGAACGATCTTTCTTGGTTCTCCGCGTACCGGACTTCAACATCACCCGAAAGAAGTTTCGGTCATTATGCGCCTGCCACTGTATATCATCCTTACTATTATGCTTCTTATCGGGATTTTTCCATCTATTATTTTAATTCCGGTAACTTCCGTGGCAACTATTTTCAACCCTTCCGCTTCGTATGGAGATTTAATTTCCGGACCCTTACAGACGCTGACAATTATCGGAAGAGTTTCATTGCTCATGTCCGGGCTCGCATTTCTTATTTTCTATATCAGGAGAAATATTGCTGCGCAAAAACCATCTGCAGTTTCGCCTACATGGGGATGTGGCTATGCCGCACCCACTGTAAAAATGCAGTACACCGGGAAATCCTTTTCCAAATCACTTGCTAAACTTTTCAGTTTCATCACCACTGAAAAAAAGAAATACCATGAAATTGAATCGCTTTCTGTTTTCCCTGAAACAAGGAAATACAGCTCCCATTACGCTGAATTTTTTGAAACACATATAATTGATAAAGCGAACAACAGGATCATCGCTTTTTTCAATTATTTTACCTTTATTCATAAGGGGAAAATCCAGATGTATGTCCTTTATGGGTTTTTCTTTATAGTAGCGATACTGGCGGCAACGTTTTTTAACTGGATATAGATGAGTTTTAGTATTTGCATTTTGCTAATCACTGTTCTTTTTGTCCTTCTCGCGGCAATGGTGAGAGAAGGATGGAAGGGAAATGTTGCTGTTATTGCCGTGCTTGCCAATGCGGGGCTAAGTTCTTTTATCGCTGCAAGGGTCATTGCAGGACAACCGTATGAAGAAATTTTTTACGGAGGATATATTTTCGGAGAAATTCCTGTCCGCGTGGACTCGCTCGCAGCGTGGTTCATATTGCTGATGAATTTCACGGCGTTTACCGGCATATTATACGGCAGACATTATATGAAGCATTATACAAATCAACCTGCGAATCTATCGCTTCATTTTGCAAGTTACATAACCATTCACTTTTCAATGATTGGAATTTACTGCGTTCAGAATTTTCTTGCATTCCTTTGCGTATGGGAAATGATGGCGATATGTTCATTCCTGTTAGTCATATTTGAACATCACAAAATAAAAACAATTAAAGCGGGTATTAACTATTTGGTCCAGGCGCATATTGGAATTGTGTTCCTGATGGTAGGATTTATCTGGGTGCATCTTCCTACGGGCTCGTATGATTTTAATGCAATTACCCAATACACTTCCACGGTCACGCCGGCAATAAGTTTTATATTATTTCTCTGCTTCTTTGTTGCGTTTGGAATCAAGGCGGGCTTTGTGCCGTTCCATACATGGCTTCCCTATGCTCATCCTGCAGCGCCTTCGCATGTTTCGGGAATGATGTCGGGCGTAATAATTAAACTCGGAATTTTTGGAATCCTGAGAATGCTGCTGTTGATTGAGGGAAATTATCTTTTGATGGGCTACACGATCCTTATTATTTCTGTAATCTCCGGAGTTTATGGTGTGATGCTTGCCATCGTGGAACATAATCTGAAAAAACTGCTGGCATACCACAGCATTGAAAATATCGGCATCATAGGCATCGGTATTGGGCTTGGTACAATCGGCCTTGGCCTGAACAACTCCTATCTTGTTTTTGCAGGTTTCGCCGGCGCTTTGCTGCACACGCTGAATCATTCCCTTTTTAAATCACTTTTGTTTTATTGCGCGGGAACTGTTTATC
>DATDOQ010000411.1:0-14076 GCA_035293205.1 Bacteroidia bacterium | reverse complement strand
ATCCTTATACAAAAAGCCTGCTCGCCTGCCGCCCGCCGCTGAACAAAAGACTGCACTGGCTGCCAACGGTGGCGGATTTCATGCATACAAATGCCTCGGGGGAAATTGTTGAAAGCACCCGATCCGTTCTTGAAGTAACCGAAAGTCTCTCCATTACAGAAGCGGAACGAAAACGGCAACACGCGGAATTGTATGCGCGCGAACCCATCCTTAAAGTGGCCGGCATCAAAACACATTTTGTCATTCAAAAAACACTGCTTGGCAAGCCGGTGCAAATTCTGAAAGCGGTGGATGATGTTTCATTTGAAGTTTACCCGGGAGAAACACTCGGGCTGGTCGGAGAATCCGGCTGCGGTAAAACCACGCTCGGCAGAACCATCCTGCGGCTCATTGAACCGACCGGAGGACAGATCATCTACAAAGGGCGTGACATCACAACTTTATCTCCAGGCCAACTACGCGCTTTGCGCAAGGAGATCCAGATCATCTTCCAGGATCCCTACTCCTCGCTGAATCCCCGCATTACCATTGGCCACGCCATTATGGAACCGATGCGCGTGCATGGGATCGGCGCGAATGACAAAGAAAGAAAAGCGCGTGTGATCGAATTGCTGAACCGCGTCAATATGAATGAGTCGCATTTCTACCGCTACCCGCATGAATTTTCAGGCGGCCAGCGGCAACGGATCTGCATCGCGCGGGCGCTGGCATTGAATCCGCAATTCATCATTTGCGATGAATCCGTTTCGGCGCTCGACGTTTCGGTGCAGGCGCAGGTGCTCAACTTGTTGAATGAGCTCAAAAAAGAATTTCATTTCACCTATATTTTTATTTCGCACGATCTCAGCGTGGTGAAGTTCATGAGCGACCGCATGGTGGTCATGAATAATGGCGTGATCGAAGAGATGGGTGATGCGGACCAGGTGTATGACATGCCGCAAACGGAATACACGCAAAAGCTCATCCAGGCAATTCCAAAAGGCGAGCTGGATGATATCCGCGCCTCCATGTCGCGCAAACGCATGCGTGAACAGGCGTATTGACCTTCTGTTGTTTAGAATTACAACCCATCCGCATTGAAATCCGCCCAACCAGATACGGACAATCGCAGTCAGCTAATCTGGCCATACATATTATTCGGACTTATTTTTCTTTCGCTATTTATACTGCAGCTCTTTTCGGGAATCTATGATCCGGGTGATGGGGTACAGCATCACCTCATTGCGCGTTATGCCGGAAAACATCCGCAGCTTTTCCTGGATCATTGGGGAAAACCCGTTTTTACCTTGCTTTCATTTCCATTTGCATCAACCGCCGGCTACAACGGAAGCGTAGCTTTTAACCTGCTCTGCCTTTGCGGATCTGGTTTCCTTGTCTGGAAAGCTGCTGACCATCTGAAGCTGCCTTATCCCATAGCCGGTGCAGCGTTCACGGTTTTTGCACCTATAGCGCTTCCCGCAGGTTTGAGCGCGCTTACAGAACCACTCTTCGCATTTACGCTTGTATCCGGAGTTTACCTGGCGCTGAAAGGACGTTCCGGAATGGCTGCGCTGATCATTTCATTCTTGCCTTTTGTTCGCACTGAAGGATTTTTCCTGGCGCCTTTATTCGGGATCGTTTTCCTGATGCGTAAAGATTTTCTTTCGTTTTTTCTGCTTGGAACCGGCACGCTGATTTATTCGTTCACCGGGTTTTTTTATTACGGAGATCTGCTCTGGCTCATTCACCAAAATCCCTATCAGGGCGATCCCGCTTATGGAAGCGGATCTTTTTTTCATTTTCTCACCAGCAATGAATTTATCTGGGGCTGGGGATTGACTGCTTTCCTCCTGATGGGATTTGTGGTTTACCTTTTCCCAAAAAAATTGGGTGTGAATATTTCCGCCGCTGAAAAAATCCTGGTACCCGGCATTTTTCTTCTTTTCATGCTGCTGCACAGTTTTCTCTGGTGGAAAGGTTTGTTCGGCTCGCTTGGCCTGACCCGGGTTTTTGCGGGAACAATTCCGCTGGCCGCGTTGATTGCGCTACGCGGTTTCCACCTGGTTTTTTATTTTGTTCAGCATCCGGCTTTGCGCAGATCAGTTTTAGTTGTCCTGGTTGGCATGCAAATTTTTCTCACGTTTCGTCAACATGCATTGCCATTGGACAAAACAGCGCATGAAACAACCGCTGACGAAACAATCGCGTGGATGAAGGAAAATAAACTGCATTCGCGGCGCATCATTGCAACGCATCCAATAATTGCTTTGGTGGCTGATAAAGATCCGTTTGATTCACTGCAATGGAAAAACCTTGGGTGCGTATGTCCGGAAAAATGGAAGAAAGGCGATCTGATCCTCTGGGAAAGCTATTTCGCGCCTGGACAATCCGGCATCACGCTCGAAAGTCTGCAAAATGATCCGCGGCTGGAGCAGCAAAAGATTTTCGGAGCGTTGCCGGATAATAAAGGAAGCGCAGCTTTTACCATTGCTGCTTTCGTGGTGAAATAATCCGTGTAATCCGCGTAATCCGTGGCTGTAATCCCTGCCGGCCCGACGCGAGGCCCTTTGCGAAGGCAGGCGCGGCTGTAATCTGTGACTCATAATCCGTGTATATCCGTGTAATCCGTGGCATTTTAACAGCAAGCCGCTTCATAAAAGCCACAGTTTTCGATTACCGCTTTTCGGATGAAATAAACTAACTGATTTTTCCCTCGTACACCCAATCACCGTTCAGCTTTTCACAGGCATAATTTTTCAGCGGGATTTCTGAAACGAGCTTTTCCTTAAAAGGGAAAAAATTCACGTGCTCATCCAGTGTGTAATAAAAATAACGCTGACAAGGTGTGACGATAAATATCTGCTTGCGCGCGATGCGGATCAGTTCAGCCAGGCATTGCGCCAGCTTTGGCAGATGCTCGACAGTATGGCTGCAGGTTACAATATCAAATGATTTATCGGGGAATGGCATTTGTTCAATATTGCCTTTTACGTAATTGTAAATTCCCTCCGCGTTCTCATCCGTATCCTTGATGTCGAAACCGGTGAGTTTCAGCTTCGGATGCCGTTCATGGATTTTGCGAAGCAGAAAACCATTTCCGGAGCCAACATCAATCAGCGTTTCGGCTGAGGGGTCAATATTTTTAAGAATATACGCCAGGCCCGGTTTATTCAGATCGGTGGCGCGGTTGCGCGAAATGGTATCGAGGTTATTATAAAACCGGTCATAATCTTCCGGGGTAAATGCATGCACGCGGCTTTTGAAATCCATCACTTCGCGCAGGTTTTTTCCCCGGTAAGCGATATAATAAAACGGGTACATGAACCAACGGCTGTCGCGGATGGCGGCGGGAATCCATTCATCCATGAAATAACGTATGATATTGGTGAGGTCGCGGTTCATATTAAAAAAAAGTGCGGGCAAATTTACTGCTTTTAACCATGGCTCATCCCCGGCGGTTGTAAAGTCCGCGCATGTGATTGAGCTTGATCCTGAAAAGATCCGCCAGCATGCCGGGAGCATGACGAGCAAGACTCACGCTCGACGAATCCTGCGTGCCTCTGAACCGGACCGGTAGTCGTTTAATATCATAATTCCGCTTGAGGGCAATATAAAGCAATTCCACATCGAACGCGAAGCTGTTAAGCCGCGAAACACTGAACAGATCATCGGCAACTTTTGCGGTAAACCCTTTCATGCCGCATTGGGTATCAAAAAGTCCCGTGGTAACAAATCGTCCCACGAGAAAAGTGAAAACATTGCTGCCGATCTTTCGCGCGCCCGCTATCTGCGCAAAATAACGCGATTCCGGCAGCGTGCGGTCGCCGACTGCGATCTGGAACTCTTTATCCCGGAGATAATGCAGAAATGTTTCGAACGCGTCCAGTTCAAAAGGGATGTCCGCATCCGTAAAAATCCGGAAATCCCCTTTCGCCGAAAGCATGCCCGCCCGCACTGCGCCGCCTTTGCCTGTGTTCCGCGCAAGCCCGATAAACAGGCAGTTATTTTCTTTAACAACTTTTTCTGTTGCCCCTTTATCATCCGAGCCGTCATCAACAATGATAATTTCAAATGAATCCACATTTGACTTTAGCCAGGAAATTAACCCGGGCAACTCTTGCCGCAACGAATCAGCTCCTTTATAAGACGGTATGACAATGCTGAGTGTCATGGATGACCGGAATAATAACGGTTGTTCCGGAAATAAATTTCGCCTTTCCGGTAAACATTGACATGCGCGGGCCGGACCATGAATTCATCCACCCGCTGGATCGTACCTTTTTTCAGCTGCGTATTCAAGACGGTAACCTGCATGCGTGAATTCTCTCCATCAACACGAAACGGAATTTCAACAAGCGCCCAATCTCCCTGGATTGCTTTCAGCCCCCAGTTGATGCCCGTCACTTCATAAAAAGTGGATTTCTGAAATTCGTCAAACACAACTGTTTCAATTTTCGTGCGCGGGTAAATATCTTTTGTTATTCCTTCAATCCAGAGGCTCGTCACATAATCGCCGGGAGGAATAATGGTGTCGTACAGACGGAAGTTCTCGTGGGTACTAACCGGAAGTGATCCATTGCCATGGAGCGCGGGGCCTACTTTCTCATCATAACTGTCATAAAAGAAATGCCCTGAATCGCTCAATAAAAACTCGCCGGAATTCCATTTTGCTTCAGCTTCCCTTATATTCTTTATTTTCTGCGCTGATTCCTGTTGTAGACGTTGCAGCAAAATGGGATCGAGACTGTAGAGGCTGAAATAAGGCGTGGAGGTTATGTGTGTGGCAAGTGAAATAATGCGCTGTTCATTGTCATTCAAACCATTGTTAATGACCAAAAGAAGCAATGGCTTACGGCTTTTCAAATCTGCCGCTGCTGTCGGATTCCCGGTTGGATCGAGCACCAGTGAAACCATTTTAATCGCCTGGCTCCGTGAGGTGCGCGCTGCCGTCGTAGCCATAAGCGGCAACCCCGTTTGCAGGGAAGCTATATAACTATGAATGACAATACCATTATCCTGCGGGTGCCGCTCCACATTTTCGGAGCCAATGCAGAAAAAAGGCAACGGAAGAATTGCCTGATACGCGGACGGATCAACCTGCCTGAGCCACTGGTTTTCTTCCGTCTTCCATTCTTTGTCTTCCAGCGCGTCAATCCGGTTGCTCAGCCTGTCTGAAAAATGATTCAGTGTAAAATGTACGTCCACCAGCAGGCAAATGATCAAAAGTGAGGCAAACGACCATTGAATCGCGCGGTTTCTGAAGATTTTGTAAACGCGGTAAATGGCAATAATGTTAGCCAAATAAAAAAACAGCCATGCAAAACGGCCTATGGCGCGAAACTGTTTCAGCGGACCGGCATTGTGCAGCCATTCTTCGTGGCCATTGATAAAAGGATGCGCGCACGCAACCCACGCGAGGAAAACAGAAGTCCAGAAAAAAATATTCAGCGGTTTATTATCCGTTACATGCAAAAGCAATCTGAAACGCTTTTTCAGCAGCCGGTACAATTGCACAAGACCAATTACGCCAAGCCCGATCATTGCGGCGAGCCCCACATAAGCAACCCCTTCCCATTCCGGAAACCAATGATCCATCCACTGGAAAAGCGGCTCGTAGGGTTTTCCAAATGGATAAAATATTCCGTCAAATGTTGCATGATAATGAGTGTACCCCCATGGAAATTTTGTCCGGTCAGTCACCGGATCAGTCAGTATCGCGATCATTTGTATAAGGACCGCCGGCAGCAATAGCTGGATCGCGAAATGTTTGAATGTAAATCCGGCCCGCCCGAATCCGCGGTCGCGCGTAATGAATAAAACGAAATAATATGCGCTGCCCAGCACCAGGAAAAATGCGAGGTAATACATATGCGTCGTCGCCGCGAGGAAAACCAGGAAAGAAATGGCCCAACTTTTGCGCAGGTTGGGATGCGCGTAAAACTTCAGCAATAAATAAATAAAGGCCGGTATCAGAAAAACCCAGGTGAGCGAATAATGTCCGGTCATGCGGATGATCTGCGGTGAAAGAAAAGCGATCCCGTTCGCGGTGAACGCCGCATACAGCCATGGTAATTTTAAATGCCGGAAAAGCAGGTATAAAAAAAGCGCGCCGGCCAGCGGAGCGAGCAGCATCGTCATATTGATGAGCCAGACACAAAAGCTGGTTGATTCCGGACCAAATATTTTCGCGAAATTATTGAGGAAGGGCATGGAGCCAGTGAAGAAAATGCTCTCTCCATATGGATAATTAGTACTCTCCTGGCGCCACCATTCCTTATCATGCTTTACATGATAAAGACATGCGTAATAGATCTGGAATCCATCGCCGCCGGTGCTGAAATAATTGTGCGAAGGCCGCTGGAGTAGCTGGCCAAAATAAAATACGGTTAATCCTGTGCCAAGAATCAGCGTTAGCAGCACCCCGCGCAGGGAGGCTTTCCGGATGAGCATGATTCCGGGAAATCGTTCCAGCCATTCCATCCTGCTCACTTCAGGTGACGGGTATCAAATACATTATAGCGAAGAATGCACCAGATTGCGCGAAATCCATCTTTCCAGCCGATTTTTTTTCCTTCTTCGTACGTCCGCCCATAATAGGAAATTCCCACTTCGTAAATACGCACGTTTGACACGCGGGAAATTTTTGCGGTTACTTCCGGCTCAAAGCCGAACCGCTTTTCTTTCAGCTGCAGTGACTTGAGCATGGATGCGGTAAAAAGCTTATAACACGTTTCCATATCCGTCAGATTCAGATTCGTGAACATGTTCGAAAGGAAGGTCAGGAATTTATTCCCGATGGTATGCCAGAAAAAAAGAATGCGGTGCGGTTTTCCTCCCAGGAATCTTGATCCATAAACCACATCGGCAAATCCGCTGAGGATCGGACGCAATAATATATTGTATTCTTCAGGATCATATTCCAGGTCGGCATCCTGGATAATGATAAAATCGCCGGTGGAGAGCTCAATGCCTTTATGAAGCGCCGCGCCTTTTCCCTGGTTGTATGGCTGGTTAAAAAGTCTGATGCCCTCTCCGGGATGAACGGCAATATATTGTTCAACGGCTTCCTGCGTTGCGTCTTTCGAAAAATCATTGATAATCACAATTTCTTTTTCCATTTCTCCCGTCAGCTTCACTGCGATAACTTTGTTGAGTATGAGGTGAATGGTTCTCGCCTCGTTATAGGCGGGGATGATTATGGAGAGCTTTTTCTTATCCGTCATACGGAGCGTTAAAAGTAGCGTTTTCGGCTGAAGCAGACTATTCCGCAATAAGCAGGCGCAGAATTACATTATCCATGTAAACGCGCTTCCTGTCTTTGTTCCAGATGTAAACCAGGATACGTTTCGTTCCAGCCGGAACCGGTCGCGTCCATCCGGTGATCGACCACTGACCAGGTTTTTCCGCAAGTTCTGAAAGATGCATAAATTCTTCCTGGACGCCGTTTTCTTTGATGAATTGAAACACCAGCAAGGCGGAAGTATTCCGTGTTTGTGTGCGCAACCGGCAGCTTAAGGAGGCTGCTTCCGGAAATGCCGGCAAGGTGTCCAGTTGATTGAAAATGATATTGACGGAGTATGGTATTTCTCCGCCGGCATAGGTTCCTTTTTTCCCAAAAAAAATCGTGTCCGTTATCAGTTGCGGAAAAGGCCATTCGTTCTCAAAGTCCTGCCACACTTCCTTCAGTACGCGAAGTCGTGGCAAATTTTTATCCGCGCGAAAGAGCACGGTGTTTGAAAATGGAAAATACCGGAGCTTTTCTGCGGCAGGAAATTCTTTCAAAGCTGCGGAATCGAGATAATACCAGCTGCAGGCCGGAACTTCCTCCAAACGCGGAACATGGCCGAACTGCATCAGCCCATACCGCATCCGGTAATAATTTACCTGCTGATCGAATGGCAGTCCGGTTGAAATAATATTCGCAAGAAAATTCCGTTCGACCGGAATGTTTTTTTCGCGTAAGAACTTCATCATTGCTTTGACGTCCGCTTGTTCCCGCCCTTCATAAACAGAACGGAAATTCGCCGACAAAGCGAAGTGGCCGAGTGTGACAATCGCCATGGCGGAAATGATTACACCACGAATACGCTTACCGGTTAAAGCAACTGCCGTGATGAGCAACAACATGCCTGCCGGAAGAAATACCAGCGCGGTGCGCCCAAGCAGGTAATGACTGCCAAGCAAAATATGCTGAAGGATCATTCCGGTTGCGATCAGCATAAACAATAATGCAAATGAAAGGAGGCCATGCCATTTTGAATCGCGGTTCCTGCGGTTTCGGAAAAGCAAAAACAATCCGGCAAGCGGAAGCAGGATAAAAACAACCGTTAGCGGACCGGCAAGCCATGCGGCATAGGATCTGCCGTAAAGTGAAGCGTCAATGATCGAAAAAAACGATGTGTAGGGCGATAATGCTTCCTGACCAAAATAAAATGCGCCGGCGCTGTTCAACCGCATTACATAAGGCCAGATGCAGATCATAAAAATGATGGGTACCACCAACAGGATAAATGCGCGTATCCGTTTTTTATCATTTTGCAGGATCTGGTGAAGCCATAAAACAGCGGTTGCAGCGATCATCACAAGTATCATCGTCAGGTTAGCCAATGTTGCCAAGGCAAGCAGGAGCTGGATGCCTGTTGCGCGAAGCAGTCCGGGTTTTTCGACGTACAGCGCCATTTGCCATGCTGCAAACATGAACAGTCCAATTGAAATTCCATAACCCCGTGCCAGGGAAAAAAAATCCAGCATATATGGATTTAACGCAAGGACCAGGAAGACCGCCAGGCGTTCGAAGTTGTGTGAAAATATTTTTGTAGCAATGGCCCCGGCTGCATAAAGAAAAACTGCGCACCCGGCAACATTCGGCAAACGTTGCGCAAGCTCACTCTGGCCCAGCAGCCCTACCGAACATTTTTCCAGCCAGGTGTTCAGCAAATGATTGTTGGATGCCATGTAATTTAAATCGTGTGGCAGCCAGGAAGGATGGCGGATAAATTCAAAGAAGGTGTACGCTTCATCCCACGTAAGCGAAAGAACAAACGCACGCCAGGCGACGTAACCTAGTATAAGCAGGACACAGGGCCAAAGCCATTTGTGCAGGGGGCTAAAAAGTGCTGCAAACCGCGATAAAATCAGGCGCATGGTATAATGTTATCCTGCAAATTAAATTACTTTCCAGCATTACCTGCGGCTCCGCTCTATTACGCGAACCGACAAGCCACTAACGGATACAGGCGTGTTTTTTCCGGCCCAGACATAACCTTCGATAATGTCCCCTGGCAAGGCATCAACATTAAGTTGCATCGTTTGTTGATGCATCTTCCATTCTCCCGTTTGACGCAGCGTCCAGCTTACAGGATAGCTTCTGTAAAATTTTACGTCGTTTTCATTCCGCACGGCGAAAACACCAAGGCCACCGATTGGATGTATTTGAGTCGAAATGGTATAATCAAGAAAAATCAAAACCCCGGCGCGCAATGTGTCCCGCAATGTTTCACGCGCCAGCCCGGCAAACAAGTTGACCGAATCAGTGGTCTCATATGACAACCCGGCGGCCTTTTTTGAACTGAAATTCAGCAATACCCTGTCCTTGTATGCGCCGGAATTTTTCAGCAGCACCGCGCTGTCGGTCGCCCAGATTTGCGTGAAACCCCCGGCTTTTAACGAGTTTCCAAAATAATAATCTGCCCCCGGATGAAATCCTGCTTCTTCGTAATACACAAAATTCACTCCTTCGGCTTTTTTCTGAATGAGGTAGAAATTATAAACCGGATATTGCATGAAGGACACGGCAGTAAATACCCGGCCTCCTTTTTTCCTTTGTTCAGCCGTTTCATGCAGGATCAATTCCACCGCTTCTTCAGCGCGGGCATTCGTCGGCCACATTTCACTTCGCGTTAGATTGAGGGAAATAATAAAGGAGAAAAATGGCAGGATAAAAAGAAGCGTCAGCAGGATCCGGGAGAAAACGCGGAATTTTAAAGGCTGCAGGAGCACAAGCGAAATAAAAATGCTGAACAACGTGATAAAATACATGACGGCCCGGTCGGAAGAAAAAGGAATGCCCAGCCAGGCGTGCTGTAACCAGATTCCCGCTGCGCAACCAACCAGAATGACAAACAGTACCGCGGTAAAATCTTTCAGCGAATCAGAAGGCGGCTTGAAAAAGGTCATCAGAAACTGAAATGCGCCAAAAAGAAAAGTGATAAAGACAAAGATGAGCATCAGCACCGGCAGCTCATTTGCTCCCGTTAAGTTCCACACGGCCAAAACCGACCGTTCACAAAGAGTGCCGATTGTCGTGATCCAGAATCCATCCTCCCCACCGACCTCAAAATTGCCCCTACCAGCCTTCTTCAGATCAAACATCAGCTGTATCATTCGCAAGGCAAACCAGGCAAGCGCGGTAAAAAGCGCCAATGGAGGCAACATGCGTCGCAGAAAAGCCCCGCCGCGCAGAGAACGGGTGTTGTATATTATAGCAACTTCTGAAAAAAGTACAATGCATGCCATCAGGATCAGCAACGGCAGCAGGGTATAATTCGCAAGCGTAGCAATCGCGAGCGCAATCATTGCTGCCACGGCCGCCCCGGGACGTGACCGGTCGCTCAGATAACTGAAAAGGCAGTATAAATGCGCCATCAGCAATCCCATGGAAATGCCGTAGCCCCGACAGAGATTGAAAAAATCAAGGAGAAAGGCATTGCACGAAACAAGGATGAAAGCAAAAAATAAAAGCCAGGACTGCCCGAAAATTTTGCGCAACAGGCGGATTCCGAAAAAGAGATAGAGCGCGCCACCTGCTATATTCGTAAGCCGCAATGAAAATTCTGAGCTGCCGAAAAGCCACAGGCAGAATTTTGCACCCCATGTATTCAGCAGGTGATTATTGACGGTGGCAAAGCTGCCAAATCCTTCCGATGGTTGAAGCACATACATCAATATTGTCAGCGCTTCATCGTGTGTAAAGGATACCGTTGCTG
Source organism: Bacteroidia bacterium (assembly GCA_035293205.1). Taxonomy (GTDB): domain Bacteria; phylum Bacteroidota; class Bacteroidia; order Palsa-965; family Palsa-965. The sequence goes on along the minus strand of DATDOQ010000411.1, from coordinate 3,112 downwards.
CCCGGAGAATAATATAAACCAGCAGCAGGAACCCAACCAGCCATGTAGTCAAAACTGGCAGGTCGCGATTCTGCATAAAAAAATTATTGCGGGTGTTGACGGTTTTCATGCGGTGGGATCACCCTGCTGGCGTTTAGCCGGAAGCCATCTCCGGAATATCTCCTTCGGCAACCAATTTGCCGGCGGTTGCATTACGGATCTGCTCGACAGAAATGCCGGGCGCGCGTTCCAACAGGACGAATCCTTTCCCGGGAATTACATCGAGCACGGCAAGCTCTGTTACGATCTTTTTCACGCAGCGCACGCCGGTTAAAGGCAGCGAACAGGCAGGTAGCAGTTTCGATTCGCCTGCTTTATTTACATGCTGCATGGCAACGATAATATTTTTCGCGGCAGCAACAAGATCCATCGCGCCACCCATTCCCTTCACCATTTTTCCTGGAATTTTCCAGTTGGCGATATCCCCGTTTTCGCTTACTTCCATCGCGCCAAGAATCGTCAGGTCAACTTTTCCGGCACGGATCATTCCGAAGGAAAGCGCGGAATCAAAATAAGCAGTTCCGGGGATTTCTGTCACAGTCTGCTTGCCCGCATTGATCAGGTCGGGATCTTCTTCTCCTTCAAAAGGGAATGGCCCCATTCCAAGCATTCCGTTTTCTGATTGAAGCATGACGGTCATTCCCGCCGGAATATAGTTCGCGACCAAAGTCGGAATGCCGATGCCCAGATTGACATAATACCCGTCCCGCAGTTCCCTGGCGATCCGTTTGGCAATACCGTTTTTATCCAGCATGGAATTTTGCGAAAGCTATTGCTTGTTCATTTGTGACTCCGGGCTGGGAATCACCACGGGTCCGCCTGCATTGTAATCAACCTGTATTTTGCAAAACTCTACGGTGTGTAATGGAAAAGTAACCCGCTCGAGGTCTTTTTTATTGATCCAGGTAAACACGAGCTCGTTTTCGATTTCACGAAAGAGGAACAGTCCGGTCGCCTGCACATAACGCGCGGAGACTTTCGGGCAAAGCATATAAACCACTTCGCCGCCGGAAGAAGTTACGCCTACTTCCCATTTGTTCGGATCGACCTGTTTCGGGAGGAAGAGTTTTTCGCCTTTGTGTTGGATGTATGATTTCATTTTGCACGGGTTACGGGAACGTTCCGGTTTTTGATTTTTTCCGGTTCGCGCCTGGGTTTAATTGTTATCGTTTTCTGACGGTTCGCTGTTCAATTCGTTTTTCGTATTTCTCACCTTTGAAGATACGCTGAATGTAGATTCCGGGAACATGAATAGTGTTCGGATCCAGCTCGCCCGGTTCAACAAGCTGTTCCACTTCTGCAATTGTAATTTTTGCCGCGCCCGCCATCGCTTCATTGAAATTCCGCGCTGTTTTGCGGAAAACAAGGTTGCCAAACCGGTCGCCTTTCCATGCTTTGACGATTGAAAAATCGGCATTAAATGCATGCTCCAGCAAATATTCGTGTTTTTCCCCCTGAAATTCAAAATGCCGGATCTCTTTTCCGTTCGCCACTTCCGTTCCCACGCCAGCCCGCAGCCAGACTGCCGGCATTCCATACTTCGATGCCATCGAGCGCGTGGCAAGCGAACCCTGCGGCACCAGGTCCACCTCCAGCTCGCCGCTGAGTAGCTGCCGTTCGAATTCCGCGTTTTCGCCTACATAGGAGGAAATCATTTTTTTTACCTGTCGCGTTTGAAGCAAAAGTCCGATGCCAAAATCATCCACACCCGCGTTATTCGAAATGCATGTCAGGTTTTTTACGCCTTTCTGAACAAGCGCCGCAATGCAGTTTTCGGGAATTCCGCAAAGCCCGAATCCGCCCAGCATCAGTATGGCGCCATCGCCAATATCATGGATCGCCTCCGTGGCATTTTTGACAACTTTATTCATACTACTTCACTCCTGGCAATTGGCAACATAATATTCACTTATACTTTCACGAGCCTCTTCGCGATATAAAATTGCGCATAAGCTTCGTAGTACTCGTTTATAAACTAATCGCCCGGTATGGTGTGCTAAGGCCAGGGCACGACGAAATTAAGAAAAACGGGTTTAAATGGTAAAAGGAAAGAAAATTAGATGAAAAGCTTCCTAAAAAGAGGGCCTTCGAAATCGAAGCAATCGCTTGCTGCAGAAAAGAATGGCCTGCTCGCTTTTGTATATCCGTCAGATAGAACAAAACCGTATCCGGTTAGGGGTTAGGGAAGCCGGGATGGTGTGGAGTTTAAGGTGAGGTGATTGAACTTATATTTTCAGTTCCAATCGAAGAACCATTATTTCATAATTAAAATTCGTCAATTGCAATCGGGTACTTACCCCCTACCGCCTCACCACCCAGGCTTCGTCACCTTAACCCCTCCGATAGCTATCGGAGCAAAACTTTTTCGCGCGGATTTGGTGTGCGTACGCTAATCCTTCCGCCAAAGTCATGGTATTGTTCCATCCTCCCCGAAAGGCCCCGTTGATGGATCAAATTGTGGTCCATCTTCTTCTATGAAATTCGAACAATTCAGCTCCATGGAAATCCGGCCCGGCGGCTTTTCAAAAGGTCCCTTTGAGATCTTAAGCGATTTATCGGCGTACACTTTCTGGAAAAATTTCGCCCAGATCGGCAGGGCCATCGCCGCGCCCTGGCCTTGCTCCGTCAGATCAAAATGAACGCTCCTGTCTTCTCCGCCTACCCACGCGCCAGCCGACAGGTCGGGGGTCATCCCGATAAACCAACCATCCGAGTTATTTTGTGTAGTGCCTGTTTTCCCGGCGATCGGATTCATCAATTTATAAGTGCCGCGCAATCTTCCGCCCGTTCCGCCATCCACCACACCCTGCATGAGATTGACCATCACGTAAGCCTTTTCTTCGCTCATCACCTCGCGCGATTTCGGGATGAACTCTTCGAGGACCTTCCCGTTTTTATCTTCGATGCGCGTAATAAATGTTGGCTCGATCCAGGTTCCTTTGTTTACAAAAGTGTTGTTCGCGCCTACCATTTCATACAGCGAAATATCTGCTGTTCCGAGACAAATGGACGGAACGGGATCCAATGGGCTTGTGATGCCCACATTTTTTGCAAACTCGACCACAGCATAGGG
>DATDOQ010000410.1:0-6966 GCA_035293205.1 Bacteroidia bacterium | reverse complement strand
CACGAATTACTCAGGCGCCAACCCACCGGCACATACTTACGCAAACAATGGCTGGTATTATGTCTGCCTGACCATGTATGATTCACTCAGTAATTGCCAGTCGAGCTACTGCGACACCCTCTACATTGGAAACTCCGCAGGCTGCTCCGCTTATTTCTCCATGGTGCAGGACAGCGCAAACAACCTACAGTGGTATGCGTATCCGCAAGTGCAGGGAACCTCTCCATTCTCTTACCTCTGGGATTTCGGCGACGGTAACCAGTCTACGCAGCCTTATCCATCGCACACTTACGCAACTGCAGGTTCTTACCTCGTATGCCTGACAATTACGGATGCCAATGGATGCGTGAATACGTACTGCGATTCGTCCAGCTTCCAGCGTGTGACATCGGCGCAGCTCATGCAATACCTGAATGTGATGCAGACGCCAACAGGAATCGTGGATAATAATGAGGCATTCGTGAGCTCCTATCCAAATCCTGCCGATCAGTTCATCAACCTGACATTTGCTGCTGAAGTGAATGGCGTGGTACGGATCACCGGTCTTGCCGGCAACCTGATCGCTGAGCAAAAGATCAACGGCCGCAATACGCAGCTCGATGTAAGCGGATTGGCAGTTGGCTCTTATTACCTGAGCGTGATCAATGGAAATTCAGTTGAAACGCAGCGAATCGTCATCATCCGCTGAAAGTAAAGATTGTGTAGTGGTTTGAGGCAACCACATGATTGGCAAGCTCCGGGGTCTTTTCCCGGAGCTTGTCTTTTTTTACAACTTGATAGGCTTGGGAAAAAAGTGAATGTTGCTCGCTCGATTCGGTATATAATTTTTTATTAACATTTCCCTATTGGGTTAGGGTGAAGAAGCCCGGGTGGTGAGGAGGTTAGGGTGGAGTAGAACTTTCCGCAATTTGACTTGTGTGGATAAAAAACGCAAGGCAAGCGTCAGTTAGGGTGAAGTACAAAATAAATCTTTGTGTCTTCCCTTCGTGCAGCTTAGTGTACTTAGTGACTTTGTGGCCCTTCTTTGTGCCTTTATTTTTTATTGAAGTGACTTATCCTGGGTGGTTAAACTTTTCCGCGGACAATATCTTCCACCACCGAGGGATCCAAAAGCGTGGATGTATCACCAAGGTCATCCGTGGTGCCTTCTGCAACTTTACGTAATACGCGCCGCATGATCTTGCCGGAACGGGTTTTTGGCAGACCGCGGACTATTTGAATTTTATCGGGCTTTACGATTGGGCCAATGATCTTGTTCACCTCCGCAATAATTTCTTTGCGCAGCAAATCCTCGTCAGCATTCTCGCTGGTGGAAATAACAAACGCATAAATTCCCTGTCCTTTGATCGGGTGCGGATAACCGACCACCGCGCTTTCGACAATTGACGGATGCATGTTGATGGCGCTTTCCACCTCTGCCGTCCCGATGCGGTGGCCTGATACATTGATCACATCATCCACACGACCGGTAATGCGGTAATAGCCATCTTCATCGCGGCGGCAGCCATCGCCCGTAAAATACAAATTCCTGTAGGTCGAAAAATAAGTTTTACGGCAGCGCTCGTGATCGCCGTAGGTGGTGCGTATGATCGCCGGCCAGGGAAAACGGATGCAAAGATTTCCTTCGACACCATTTCCCGTCAGCGTTTCTCCTTTTTCATTGACAAGAACCGGTTGGATTCCAGGTAAAGGCAGCGTAGCAAATCCGGGTTTCGTTTTCGTAATGCCTGCAAGCGGGGAAATCAGAATTCCGCCGGTTTCGGTTTGCCACCAGGTATCAACAATATGACACCTTTCTTTCCCGATGTTTTTGTGGTACCATTCCCATGCTTCCACATTGATCGGCTCTCCAACCGTACCCAGCACACGCAGGGAATCCAGCTTGTAAGGCCGCACAAATTCAAGACCTGCAGCTTCCAGCGCGCGGATAGCGGTGGGTGCGGTGTAAAAAATATTGACGTTGTATTTATCTACAACCTGCCAGAAACGGCCGGCATCCGGAAAAGTTGGAATACCTTCGAACATGACCGATGTGGCTCCGGCGAGCAAAGGACCATAAACGAGATAAGAATGCCCCGTGACCCAGCCAATATCCGCAGTACACCAGTAAATATCTTTTTCATTGTATTGAAAAACATTCAGGAAAGAGTAAGCTGTGAAAACCATATATCCGCCAGAGGTATGCACCACTCCCTTTGGCTTCCCAGTTGAACCGGAAGTGTAGAGGATAAAAAGCATATCCTCGCTGTCCATTTCTTCAGCCGGACATTCATTGGAAACATTTTTCATTTCATCGTGCCACCAGCTGTCGCGGCCCGGCTTCATGCTTACCTTTTTGCCCGTGCGTTTATAAACGATTACATTTTTAATCGTCGGACAAGTTTCGAGCGCTTCGTCCACAACAGATTTTATCGGGATCGTCTTTGCGCCCCGAAATGAGCCATCGGCAGTAATGACGATAGAACAGTCACAGTCCTGAATTCTTCCTGCAAGTGAATTGGCGGAAAACCCGGCAAAAACTACTGAATGAACAGCGCCGATGCGCGCGCAGGCGAGAACGGCAATGGCCAGCTCCGGCACCATGGGCATATAAAGACAAATACGATCGCCTTTTTGAACGCCTTTTTGTTTCAGCACATTGGAAAAACGGCAGACTTCCTCAAAGAGCTGGCGATAAGTTATGACCCGCCCTTTTTCTTTGGGATCATTCGGTTCCCAGTAAAAAGCAATTTGCTCCCCGCGTTCATCCAGGTGACGGTCGAGGCAGTTTTCAGTGATGTTAAGCTTTCCGTTAATGAACCAGCGGATGTCCGGCTTTTCAAAATCCCATTTCAGAACGCGATCCCATTTTTTATGCCAGCTAAACGCCTCCGCTTTTTCTGCCCAAAACGATTCCGGGTCATCCACACTTTTCCTGTATTCCTGCTGGTATTCTTCAAATGTCCGGATGCGAAACATATTCGATGATTTGGCAGGTCGAATATACTACTTGAAAAGGAACATTTGTTGTGGAGAAAAAATCACATACATGCCGGAATTCTGACAAAATACAGCTGAATCTTACAGATGATTGAATCCTGTTTTTTCCGATTCGGCCTGTCTCAGATATATCCGTTAAACTTGTAAAACCGCAATAACGCGGCACCCAAAAAAACCCGCAACATGCTTATTCCAATTTCCCCCGGAAAGCAAACAAAAGGGCCAGCCATTCCGCATCCGGACGAAGACACCATTTGGCTCGTGCTCGATTCTAATGAAGACGGCCTTTCCCAGCTGAACCGCTTTTCGTTATTCATCAGCAATTACTGGAAGATCGACGAAGCCGTTCACCAGCAGATTCACATTGCCCTCACCGAGGCGGTGATGAACGCCATGATACACGGCAACAAAAACAACCCCGATCTTCCGGTGTATCTCAGCGCCGGCTGTAATGAAGAATGCCTGTCATTTACCATTGAAGACCGCGGCGCCGGCTTTGATCACCGACGGTTTTCTGATCCAACTGCCGATGCGGATTATTTCCATACACATGGGCATGGCGTTTCGCTGATGCTTGCGCTGGCCGATGTTGTGCATTATAGTTTTGGCGGACGGAAGCTGCAGCTGGTATTTTACAGGGAAAAAATAAAAGCGGTGGGTTAATCGGCGCTAATCCGTGTAATCCGTGTAATCCGTGGCAACCTTTTGAGCCACGGATTCTCGCGAATTAACACGGATTATTTATCTTATTTTCCTGCAGTCCTGATCAAATATTTGTAAATCGTATTCCGGTAGAATCCGTCGCGCTTATTATCCGGTAAAAATCCACCGAAAACGTACAAAGTGTCTCCTTCCTGCTTTAATATCTTCCGGGATGGATTAATTTTTTGATCGCAGATCAGTTCATGGTCTTTATTGTAAATCTGGAGATACGTTTCTTTTATTTGTTTTCCGGCGCTTACCTCGGCACTGTCAATTCCCCGCCAGTAAAGCCTGTAAAAATCCCCCGTTTCTGAATTCAGGTATGGTGAACCATAATGGTTTGACCGCCAATAATAATTGTACTCCAGATCACCCGAGTAGTGATTTAAATCCTGGGATGTGGCGAAAACCGAAGTGTTTATATGCCGACCGGCCTCTCCAAAGGTTAAAACAGGATTTCCGGCTAATGAAAGAACTTTGACCGATGGTTTGGCCTGCTGCGAGATATACAGCTCGCTTTTATTATCATTGAAATAAAACGAGGTTCTTAGGTTATAAATTAAGTCAGTATTTGCGTGATAAGCAGAATCATAATTGCCAAGGACATATTTTATCCGGTTGTTGCGTTTTAACGGGTAATCAAAGACAGCCAGTAAAGGCTCCGTTTTAAATAGTTCCGGTTTTCGTTTAATATGCTCAATCAGAAGACCGCTCCGGAATATATAACTTCCAATGATTTGCTGAGCAGAAGAGTAATAGATAAAACTTACTGGATGGTTATGATAAGAGTGATTATCCCATTTTAAATGAAAGCGATGCCGGTACCTGAAAAAGCCCTGTTTGGAAAACACAAACAAATTACTTCCGGTCTGAATGCCATAACCATCTGGCAACTCAATAAACCCACGCACACCTAATAATAACTCCGTTTGATTAAAAGAACTCCTTGACGAGAACGAATATTTCAGGACATTTCTTAATGTCAGGTTTGTCATTCGCTTGTCGGAAGTTTCAAATGCAAATTGCAGGGTGAAATTTTTGCTAAACAGAAATACCTGCCTGGCCTGTGTTTCAATTGCAATATATCCTTCTTTGCAGCTGAACAATTCAGCCTGATACATAAACCTACCTGGGATTGATAAATAGTTCGTATCCAGAATTTCAACCACACGGAAGGAATCCGGCGATCTTAAGCTGCCGGAAAACAATAAAGGGAATGATAGCAAAAGGACAAGTTTAATATACTTCAGCATGGACGTATTGTTACATTCCTATTCTTTCGGCTTCGCATAAGCGATCACATCCTTATCGGTGATGGACTTATCGCTGAGTATGATCAGTCTTTCGATCACGTTGCGAAACTCACGGATATTGCCAGTCCAGATGATTTTCTGTAATTCTTTAAGGGCTTCCTTTGAAATGGATTTTTCAGGAGTGCTATGCTCTTCAGAAATTAATTTGAGAAAATGCGCGGCCAACAATGGGATATCTTCGATGCGTTCATTGAGCGAAGGAACATGAATGAGAATGACGCCAAGGCGGTGGTACAGATCTTCGCGAAAGTTCCCTTTCAGAATTTCTTTTTTCAAATCCTTGTTCGTGGCCGCAATAACGCGCACGTTCACTTTGATATCCTTATCGCCGCCAACGCGCATGATCTTATTTTCCTGCAATGCGCGCAGCACTTTTGACTGGGCCGACAAGCTCATATCGCCAATTTCATCGAGAAACAATGTACCGGCTTCCGCCAGCTCAAATTTTCCTTTGCGTTGCGCCACCGCAGAGGTGAATGCGCCTTTTTCGTGGCCAAACAATTCTGACTCGATCAGCTCCGAAGGTATCGCCGCGCAATTCACTTCGATCAATGGTCCCCCGGCGCGCGGACTTTTTTCATGCAGCCAGCGGGCGACCAACTCTTTCCCTGTGCCGTTTTCCCCGGTGATCAGCACGCGCGCATCTGTCGGCGCTACACGTTCAATCATTTCGCGGATCTGCATGATCGCGGGGGAATTTCCGATCATGTCATACGTCTTGCTGATCTTTTTTCGAAGCGATTTGGTTTCCGTTACGAGATTCGATTTATCAAGCGCATTACGAATCGTTACTAGCAGGCGGTTAAGATCAAGTGGCTTCTGGATAAAATCATAGGCGCCTTTTTTCACCGCTTCCACCGCTGATTCAATATTCCCGTGCCCTGAAATCATGATCACCGGCGTATCGGATGAAATACTCATCAGCTTTTCAAGCGCCTCCATCCCATCCATGCGTGGCATTTTGATATCGCATAAAATGATATCAAACTTTTCCTTTTGCGCAAGGCTTAATCCTTCCACACCATCCGCGGCTTCTTCGACTTTAAAATTTTCGTATTCGAGGATTTCTCGTAAAGTGCGACGAATGCTTTTTTCATCGTCAATGATCAGGATACGTGGCATGGATAATATGGGTATGAGCCTAAAAATACGAAAAAGGGGTTGCTATGCGCGTCTTCTTTTTAACCGGAAAACTGATTCCCCTCATCATAGCCCAACAGTTTTCATGTAATTTTGCCGGGTGCGCTTTCGTTTTAAAGAGAATCCCAAAACAATGCTGCAGTTTCTTCGATTTTTTATCATTGCCGTTTTTATTTTTTTTAGCGCGCCGCTGCTTGCTCTCGGACCGGATAATCCATCCATCAGCGGCCGGATTGTTGATCAGGAAAAGAATCCCGTCGAGTTTGCGGCCGTCACACTGCTGAAGAGCGGTGATTCGTCGCTTGTAAAAGGAGCCATGACCGGATCCGACGGAACTTTTAATTTTTCCGCTATTAAGCCGGGGTCTTATCTTATTGCCGTCACATTTGCCGGCTTTAAAAAAACGTGGAAGGGTCCGTTCATCCTGGAAGAAAATCAGCTAATGGAAACGGGTGATATCTTATTGGAACCCGTAGATATGAAGGAGGTGGAAATTCATGCAATCCGTCCGCTGTATATCCGCAAGCCGGACAAGCTGATCATGGATGTGGAGAACAGTCCTGTTCGTATTATCGGAACTGCCTGGGATATTCTGACCACAGCGCCCGGTGTTTCGGTTGACCAGAACAATAACATTACGCTGCGCGGGAAATCGGGGGTAAAAATTTACATTGACGGGAAAGACACGTACCTGGGAGGCGATCAGTTGCAAACCTATCTTCAGAACATTCCGGCCACCGATGTGGTCCAGGTGGAAATCATTACAAATCCTTCCGCGAAATACAGCGCCGAAGGTACCGGCGGGATCTTGAATATTATCACGCGTAAAGGC
>DATDOQ010000409.1:0-8139 GCA_035293205.1 Bacteroidia bacterium | reverse complement strand
ATTGCCATTGTTATCGCAGGTCCGGCAAAACAGTTTTTTACAAAGTATCACTTAACGCAAAAAGCTTTTCGCTGCCACCAGGGCTAGGAATTTACAGTCGGCATTCCAAATTACCAGTCAGTTTTACAGCTCATTTTATCTTCGGTCCGTTTGCCCGAACCAGTTTTGTTACATTTGGACAGTGTTAGGGCATCTCGAATAACCCGGCAGTATAAGTGAAAATTTACTCAGCGTAAATGAGAATTTAGAGCTGCACAACCTACGAAGTCCGTGTTATTTGAGATGCCCTTATATTTTTCCAAACCAAAAAATAATTCCTATGAAACGGATTCTTTACACGGCGCTTTGTTTGCTGTTGTATTATTCTAACGCGTTTTCGCAGGCCATTGTTTCCACGTATGCAGGTAACGGAACGCCGGGACTCATCAATGGCGACACAGCCGCCGCGCGTTTCAATTCACCGTTTGGAATGTGCATGGACAATTCGGGTAATATTTATATTGCGGATTACGGGAACCATTGCATCCGGATGATCACGCCTGCCGGAATGGTATCGACACTTGCCGGGAATGGAACGGCAGGTTATCTGGACGGGCCCGCTGCTACGGCAAAATTTGCCAATCCTATGAATGTTTGTTGCGATGGAACCGGCGCTATCTATGTCAGTGATTTTAACAACCAGCGTATCCGGAAAATTTCCGGCGGTTTGGTTACGACCATTGCGGGAACCGGTGTCGCAGGATATGCTGACGGACCGGATTCGCTCGCGCAATTCAATTATCCCCGCGGCATTGTGGCGGATGCGGTGGGCAATATTTACATCGGCGATAGCTGGAATCACCGCATACGGAAAATTGACCTGGCAGGAAATGTAACCACTTATGCGGGAGGCGGTACGGCTTCGGGTGTGGGCAGCGTTGGCGCGCTGCTCGATGCCACAGACACGGCAGCCCGTTTTTATACCCCGACAGGACTTGGGATCGATGCTTTGGGAAATATTTATGTAGCGGACGCTTACAATCACCGGATACGTAAGATCGATTTATTGCAACAGGTTACAACCATTGCCGGAAGCGGAAGCACAGGACCGGGTAATGGCGGGTACTCTAATGGCGCAGCCTTAACCTCTTTGCTACACACGCCAACAGAAGTTTTTTCAGGCGCCAGCGGCACACTTTATATTGGCGATACATTTAACAACCGCGTACGCCTGCTCTACAACGGGAACCTTTCGCTTATTGCCGGAAATGGCAGCACAGGTTATGTCAATGGCGTAGATTCGCTGGCAGCTTTCAATTATCCGCGTGGAATTGTCACCAATACAACCGGAAATGTAATTTATCTTTCAGATTATAATAATCATGCAATAAGAAAAATAACGGGCGTCGATGTTGGAATTGAAACGTATGATAATTTTTCATTCCATATTTTTCCAAATCCTTCCGGTGGAACTTTTATTATTTCTTCTGATTGCGAAAAACCTGTCAGCGTGCAGATCTTTAATTCATCCGGCGCGCTTGTGACGGAGGAAACGAATTATTTTCCCGGCAGTTTTATCAATCTCATTGGCTACCCACCTGGTGTTTATTTTATGCTTTTCCGTTTTGAGAATGATATTGTATCCCAAAAACTCGTTATTGATTAAAAGCAGTTGAATTATCTATTACCACCTCCCACCTTCTTCAACCTTCAACCTTCAATCTTTCAATCTTCAATCTTTCAATCTACAATTCCTTCAACGCCCCATTTTCCTTAACAATTCTTAACCGGCGCCGGCGCCCAGCGCACAACAAGCGGTTCAAAAGTGCGTCTTCTCCACCGGGGAGCATCCTCTTAATTTAATACCTTTGTAGAAGTAAAAATGAGCCGAAACACTGATTCTTCTGAGTTTAAGGCGGGCAAGCTGCTCCGTGCAATCGATGTGCCTGCCGATCTCCGCAAGCTCACGGTAGAACAGCTTCCGGAAGTCAGCAAGGAATTACGGCAGTTTATCATTGATCTTGTTTCGAAAAAAGGCGGCCATTTCGGCGCCAGCCTTGGGGTGGTAGAGCTCACCGTTGCTTTACATTATGTGTTTAACACACCTTTTGATCAGCTGGTCTGGGATGTCGGCCACCAGGCATACGGCCATAAAATTCTGACCGGTCGCCGTGATGTTTTTCACACCAATCGTAATTATAAAGGGATTTCAGGCTTTCCAAAACGCAGCGAAAGCGAATATGACACGTTCGGAGTCGGTCATTCCTCCACTTCCATCTCCGCCGCGCTCGGCATGGCTGTGGCGGCCAACCGCAAACATGAAAACCGGAAAGTAGTCGCGGTCATTGGCGATGGCGCACTCACCGCCGGACTCGCGTTCGAAGGCTTGAATCATGCAGGCATTGAAAAAAGCGACCTGCTCGTTGTACTTAACGACAACTGCATGAGCATTGATCCGAATGTCGGCGCTTTAAAAGATTACCTGAACGACATCACCACTTCACATACCTATAATAAAGTCAAAGATGAGGTCTGGAAGCTGCTGGGTAAGATCAGCAAGTTCGGTCCGGACGCCCAGAAAGTGGCTTCCAAGGTCAGCGATGTTTTAAAGACCGCGCTTTTAAAACAAAGCAATTTATTTGAATCGCTCCAGTTCCGCTATTTCGGGCCAATCGATGGCCATGATGTGGACCGGCTGGTAAAAGTGCTGCGTGACCTGAAAGATATTCCCGGACCCAAGCTGCTGCATGTGCTGACGGTAAAAGGAAAGGGCTTTAAATATTCAGAGGAAGGCAATCCCACCCTCTGGCACGCGCCGGGGTTGTTTGATAAAACAACAGGAAAGATCATCAAGTCCGTTCCGCCACAGCCGCAGCCGCCGAAATACCAGGATGTTTTTGGCAACTCCATTGTAGAGCTGGCGGAAAAAAACCCGAAGATCATGGGTGTTACGCCCGCGATGCCAACCGGCTGTTCGCTGAACATCATGATGCAGAAAATCCCTGAACGCGCTTTTGATGTTGGCATTGCCGAACAGCATGCAGTCACTTTTTCCGCAGGGCTTGCCACACAGGGTTTGATCCCATTCTGCAATATTTATTCGTCATTTCTGCAGCGCGGATACGACCAGGTGATCCATGATGTGGCGCTGCAAAACCTACACGTGGTTTTTTTCCTCGACCGTGGCGGCCTTGCCGGCGCAGACGGACCAACCCATCACGGCGCGTATGATCTTGCTTATATGCGTTGCATCCCCAATATGGTGGTTTCCGCGCCGATGAATGAGTCGGAATTGCGTAACCTGATGTACACCGCACAGCTGGATAAAAACAATTTTCCTTTTTCAATCCGCTATCCGCGCGGGCTGGGTGTAATGCCCGAATGGAAAACGCCGTTTGAAGAAATCCGGATCGGCACCGGAAGAAAGATCCGCGATGGAAAAGATATTGCAATTCTTACCATTGGTCATCCTGGAAATTTTGCAGTGGAGGCCTGTGAGCTTTTAACGCAATCCGGGGTTGACGCGGCGCATTACGATATGCGTTTTGTGAAACCGCTGGACAAAGAATTGCTGCATGAAATCTTTTCGAAATTCGACAAGGTAATCACGGTTGAAGACGGCACAATCATCGGCGGCCTCGGTTCAGCCGTTATTGAATTCATGAGCGACTATCATTACCACGCAGAAGTAAAACGGCTTGGCATTCCGGATGAATTTATTGAGCACGGCGAACAGGCCGAATTATGGCGCGAATGCGGATTTGACGCGGAAGGAATTATTGAAGTCGCTAAAAAAATGGTGCTTGCGCGCAATAAAATAATTGCCTGAGTAATTTTTCCAGCAAATAATTTTTTTACAATCCGTCGCGGGTATCCACCGTGGTCTCATTTAAAAATGATGTTATAGCCCTAATTTTACCACACAGAACCCAGCATCCCAAAACAACATTTCCTCTATGTATCTCTGTGCATACCTCCGTTTTTCTCTGTGGTTCTTTTTAAAAATGTTGCTCAAGCACCAAATTTACCACACAAGACCAGTATTGCAGATCCACATTTCCCTTTAGTTTTGATGAGCAAAGCGTGAATTTCTAGCCGCGATGGAAGCGGAAAGCCCTCAGCTGCGTGGCTTGGTGTGATGGCGCGAGGACTTGGAGCGTACAGCGCGACAGGTGGTCAATTATTGTGCAGGTGTTCCGCTCCAGAATATTCATGAACTTTTTTTCTGAAATGAATGCTCCTTTTAAAAAAGCTTCTATAGCACTAAAATCTGCCACTCAAACGCCCTCGATTCTTTTTAAAAAATAGCCACTCAACCATTTTAGAATCCATCGAATAAATTTTCACCCGTGCTTCCCGCACTCCGGCCCATTGTAAAAAATTCTTTCAGCTCATTGTAGGAATAGTTTTCTTCCTCTCCAAAGATCATCTCCGCCCTTTCCCTGTGCTGCGCCGCCGTCAAAAAAAACCGCAGGGCAAACCCGATGCAAAACGGGTAAATCACAAGAATCCCCCAGGAAAAACTTACCAACGTTAACAAAACCGGCAAAACCAACACCGCAGCGCAAAGGCCATAATACCGGTACGCCTTTCCGTAAAATTCTTTCCTGTAAACAGCCGCGTCCCGGCCATTCCTGTAACGGTTCCGGATATTCCTGAATTTTTCGCGGTAATTATCATAGCTCCGCATGACTTTTTCGCGTCTAATGTCTTCTCGCGACTTTTGTTTTGGTTCCGCGGCGGTTTTGTTTTTTGTGGAAAAGACAGAGGAAACAGAAAATGTTTTACCGGCCATCAGCGCGTCATACGCTTCTGTAAGTTCAATAAATTTCCTGCGCGCTTCGGGGGAAGGATTTTTATCGGGGTGCCAGACGAAAACAAGCTTCCGGTACGCTTTTTTTATTTCCGCTTTTGAGGCGCCCTTTGGAAGACCTAAAACGTTGAAATAATCAGCCATTATTCAAATAAACAAAAATTACGGCATTAGCCCGTGCTTAAAGTAAGGTCTGATAAATAACAAAAAGTTGCAGGATTAACTACAGGGCATCTCTAATAACCCGGCAGGACGACTCCGCCTTTGCGTAGCCGCTTCGGCGGAGCAAGGGGCGGTCCCGGATTATCCGGGACGAAAAACCGGAGTTTACTCAACGTAAATGAGGATTTTGAGCTGCGCAGCCAACGAAGTAATGGTGGGTTATTAGAGATGCCCTACAGCTTGCTTTTGATCTCCACCATCTCATAACCTTCGATGATGTCGCCAACTTCAATGTTGTCAAATTTGTCGATGTTCAACCCGCATTCGTAACCGGCATTCACTTCTTTCGCATCATCCTTGAAACGTTTCAGCGAACCAAGGAAACCATCGTGCAGTACTATGCCGTTGCGGATGATTCGGATCTTCGTGTTACGCGTGATCTTGCCATCAAGCACGTAGCAGCCCGCGACCGTGCCGACTTTTGAAATTTTGAATACCTCGCGGACTTCCACGTTGCAAACAATTTTCTCTTCGTATTCCGGCGCAAGCATGCCTTCCATCGCCGCTTTGATTTCGTCGATTGCTTTGTAAATGACCGAATAAAGACGGATATCAATCTGTTCGGATTCAGCCAGCTTCTTCGCGTTGACCGAAGGACGAACCTGGAAGCCGATGATGATGGCATTGGACGCGGAGGCCAGAAGAACGTCGGATTCAGAAATTGCCCCGACACCTTTATGTACAATGCGGATCTGGATTTTTTCCGTCGAAAGTTTTAACAAGGAATCCGCGAGCGCTTCAATGGAACCGTCAACGTCACCTTTCACAATAATGTTGAGCTCTTTGAAATCACCGATCGCGAGACGGCGCCCGATCTCATCGAGTGTAATATGTTTCGTCGTCCTGATCTGCTGCTCACGCTGGAGCTGCAAACGGCGCGTAGCGATTTCACGCGCTTCACGCTCATCCGACATGATATTAAACTTATCGCCTGCCTGGGGCGCGCCGCTCAGTCCGAGGATCTGCACGGGTGTAGCCGGACCGGTTTCTTCCACATGCTGTCCGCGTTCATTTTGCATGGCTTTTACGCGGCCGCTGTAACAGCCGGCGAGCACCACATCACCCACGCGCATGGTGCCATTTTCCACGAGCACTGTGGCGGTATATCCGCGGCCTTTATCGAGTGTTGATTCGATGACCGTTCCGTGCGCGCGGCGGGAAGGGTTTGCTTTGAGCTGAAGCATGTCTGCCTCGAGCAAAACTTTTTCCAGCAGCACGTCGATGTTCATTCCTTTCTTCGCGGAAATTTCCTGGCACTGGTATTTGCCGCCCCATTCTTCCACCAGGATATTCATGGCGGAGAGCGCTTCGCGTATCTTGTCCGGATTCGCGCCGGGCTTATCTACTTTATTGATCGCGAAAACGATCGGCACGCCGGCAGCCTGCGCATGGTTGATCGCTTCAATCGTTTGCGGCATGACGCTGTCGTCGGCCGCGATCACAATAATCGCAATATCCGTTACCTGTGCACCACGCGCGCGCATAGCGGTAAACGCTTCGTGACCCGGTGTATCGAGGAAAGTGATTTGTTTTTCGTTCTCCAGCTGCACGCTGTAAGCGCCAATGTGCTGGGTAATTCCACCCGCTTCACCTGCAATGACGTTACTTTTCCGGATATGGTCAAGCAGCGATGTTTTTCCATGATCGACGTGACCCATTACCGTAACAATAGGCGGACGGTCGCGCAAATCTTCGTCGCGGTCAATTTCTTCTGTGATCGATTCCTGCACTTCCACACTCACAAATTCGACTTTATAGCCGAACTCTTCGGCGAGCATGGTGATCAGTTCCGCATCGAGCCGCTGGTTGATCGAAACGAACAATCCAAGCGTCATGCAAGTTGAAATAATTTGCGTGACAGGCACGTTCATCATCGTGGCCAGCTGGTTCGCCGTTACGAATTCGGTGACCTTGAGGAATCCTTTTTGAGCTTCGATCTCCGCCTGCTCTTTTTCAATACGCGCGCTTACCTGGTCACGTTTTTCGCGCCGGTATTTGGAAGCTTTGGATTTGCCGAGGCCGCTGAGGCGCGCGAGCGTTTCTTTGATCTGTGCCTGCACTTCTTCTTCCGTCAGCTCCGGTTTCGGTTCGCGTGAACGCGATGGTTTTCCGCGCTGCTGCTGTTGCTGCTGGCCCTGCTGCTGACGTTTGGAAGCATCCTGCAAATTGACAGGACCGCCTTCTTTGCGGATACGTCTGCGTTTCCTTTTCTTTTCCGCTTCAAATTCTGCTGAAGAGGATGCGACCGGTTTTTTCCGTTCTTCCTTAACCGGCAGCTCGATCTTGCCCATGATCTTCGGGCCTTCGAGCTTCTCGACCGAGCGGCGGAAAAGCACTTCTTCCGGTGGCGCTTCTTCCGTGGCCGGTTCGGTGGTTATCTGTTCGGGTGGAGCGACAATTTCCGGCTCCACAGGCACAACCGGTTCTTCTGTTTTTTTGCGCGTGGTTTTTTTCGGCGGTGCAGCTTCCTTTTTTGCCGCTGCTTTTACCGGCTCTTCTTTTTTCTTTTTGGTCTTTTTTGCCGGCTCGAGTTCGATCTTTGCAACTACTTTTGGCCCTGCAGGTTTTTCCGTTTTGACCCGTGTGATCTCTTCCCGGGGCTTTTCTATTTTTACCGGCTCCGGCTTGGTAACCGGAGAATTCATGTCTTTGATTAAAATTTCATCGTTTTCTTTTTCGCGTTCGCGTTTTGCCGGCTTGACGATATCTTCAAGAACGATGGATTCTTTTTTAGTTCGTGAAGTGCTGGTGACGAGCTTTGCTTCTTCTTTCTCCTCACGATCCTGCGCAAACTCACTTAATAAAAGCTTGTATTGTTCTTCCGAAATTTTCTGGTTCGGGTTACGCTCAAGCTTGTGCCCCTGATCTTCTAAATATTCAAAGATCCTGTCGAGCGACACGTTGAGTTCACCTTTTACCTTACTGAGCCGGATTGATTTTTCTATTTCTGCCATAAATACTGCCTCTCCCGGCTCGGCCGGGGCGGTTACAAAGTTCGGAAAATAAAGCAGCCTGCCAATTTCAGAGCCGCTTTATTCTCATTGCTGCGAAGCCGTTTCCGGCTCCTGGTTTTTAAACAACGGCCCCGGATTTTTCCGGAACCGTTTGGTTTTAATTTTTATTCA
>DATDOQ010000408.1:0-7645 GCA_035293205.1 Bacteroidia bacterium | reverse complement strand
GTCGGTAGTTTTTAATAATTGGCTGTTGCCGCTGATTAATGCATATCCAATTTGCGATGAAGGGAAATGCATGTCGATTATGCCATCCGGACTCGAAAAAACTGTTGTCCAGGTAAGCCCCCAGTCAGTGGACCTGGCAATCTCGCCCGTAGTATGGTCGAAATACGGCCCCGAACCGAATCGATTAAAGGTAACCCCGCCAGCAGCACAGCCAATACCTGATGAATTAAAATGAACCGTGTTCGAAAGTGATGTGGCGGAAGTTTGTGAACTATTCCAGGAAATGCCACCATCCATTGTGACATAAACTAGGCCTGTACCGGAATTCGACCAGGTAGCGCTGGTCGTTTGATTGGAAGCAGCAATAAAACCGTGTGTGGGCGACATAAACTGGATCGAATTAAACAGAACAGTATATTGAACAGTCATCTGGTTTTCTGTGGAGAGCACAACAGACCAGGTTAAGCCACCGTTAGTCGTTTTCAGTATTGTGCTATAATAAGGCGTGGCTGACCATGGGTTCTTCACACAGATTGCAGCAACATAACCAGTACTTGGAGAAATAAAATAGACGGAACGCAATTCGATTATTGTATCAATGCCCAGGGAAAATATGCTTTGCGGAGCAGACCAGGTAAGCCCACCGTCCGTAGTCTTTTGGATTATGCCTGTTTGTCCGTAAATATTCATGACTTGCTGCGAACCAACTACATATCCCGTAGAACCAACAAAATGAATATCATTCATACCTCCAATATTTGGAGAATGGAATATTTCGAGCGTATCCCACTGCGCCCGCAATGTAGTGGCACTGGAAACAATCGCGAAAGTTACCAGGAGGTGAATTTTCAGTAGCTTTTTCATAACTGCAGTTTTTGCTTTTTTCTTTTCAGTTCCGACGCGCCATTTGGCCGGGGACATTTTCTCGTTACAAACGTAGAACGGATTGTCCGGCAGAAAAAAGACAAAATATTCCATTTATCGGATAGATATAAAATCATAATATAAGCAGACTTCATTATATGGTGTATGTTAAAACACTTATATTTGTCGGATAGATATACATTGAAAGTATCTAAAATAAACGGTTTGCTACAGGCTTTATCCCCGGCAGAGATTCCGCTCTTTCGCGCGCGGCTGGCCAGGGGCAAAGGCGATTTGCGGGGAAACCTGCTTCCGCTCTTCGATGTTTTGCTTCCTGTAGCGAGGGAAAGCGGTGTGGATGCAGACAAACGTTCGGTTTTCAAAAGATGTTTTCCCGGAAAAAAATTCAGCGATCAGCAATATCGTTATTTCATCAGCGACTTATCCGGACATCTTGAAATATTCATTGCGAAACGCGGGTTCGAAAAAGATAAAGCACTGTTCACCGAAGTCTTGAGCCGCGAGCTGGCCTCACGCGGGGCGGTAAAAGCATACAATAGCCGCCGCCTGGATTTTGAAACGGAAAGGGAAGAAGCGCCGGTTCGCGATATCAGCTATTACCGTCATTGTTTCGAGTCGGAATTGATTCATCTCGAAAAGGCAACTGCCGGCATGAAACGCAATAAGGAAAGCAACATTGCCGAAACCGTTGATTATCTCGATCGTTTTTACCTGGCCCAGAAACTTCGCTTATCCTGCGAGATCTACAACGTGCGTAATGTTCTCGCTGTCGAATACAAAGTTTTTCTGCTCGATGAAATCCGCGCGCACCTTAAAAATAAAACGTATGCGGATACACCGGTCATTCTTGTTTATTACAAAGTCCTGATGACATTGCTTGAAAGTGAGCAGGAAGAACATTTTTTCCAGCTGCGGCAGCTGCTTGCCCAACACGAAAAGAACTTTCGCCTTCAGGAGCTCCGTGAATTCTACCAGTACGTGCTCAATTATTGCATTAAAAAAATCAACCTCGGCAATATTGGGTGGCAGCGCACTTTATTCGAGATCTTCAAAACCACGATTGAAAACGGCGTGCTCATGTCCGAAGGTTATCTTTCCCACCTCGATTATAAAAACATTGTTACAATCAGCCTGCGTCAGAAAGAATATGATTGGGTGAAAATCTTCATTGATAAATACAACAAAGTGCTGCTTCCTCAAGAAAGGCACAATGCATACATCTACAACCTGGCCAATGTTTATTTCAATACGGGGGAATATTCAAAATCGCTGAAGCTGCTGCAACAGGTTGAGTTTTCAGATCTTTATTACCAGCTGGATTCAAAATCCATTCTCCTGAAAACATGGTTTGAGCTCGACGAAACCGAATCATTTCTTTACCACGCCAGCGCATTCCGGATCTTTTTAAAACGCAATAAGCTCGTTTCCGATTACCAGCGCACCATTTACCAAAACCTGATCCGCTATTCCGCCATGCTCCACCGCGCCGGTAATTCCAAACGCAAAATCGCCGAAGTCCGGAAGCGGGCAGAAAAAAACCGCAACATCGCCGACCTCCAATGGCTCCTCAACAAAATTGACGCACAAATCTCCTGATGTTTTGGGCTTGCTCTAAATTCTCTTCACTCAATTCTCAGCTCTCCCTTTTCATCTTTCGTATTATTCGTATTTCGTACTCTTTCTCAGTTCTCAGTTCTCTCAGTTCTCTCAGCTCAGTTCTCAGTTCTCAGTTCTCAGTTCTGATCTTATCTTTACAAAATGAACGTACTCCTCCTTGGAAGCGGCGGCCGCGAACATGCATTCGCGTGGAAACTTTCTCAAAGCAAACGGCTGACGAAACTTTATATCGCGCCCGGCAATGCCGGAACGGCTACCTGCGGACACAATGTTTCGATTTCAACTACCGATTTTCCGGCGATTAAAATCATTGTTCTTGAAAAGGGCATTAACATGGTTATCGTCGGCCCTGAAGACCCGTTGGTAAAAGGTATTGTAGATTTTTTTCTCGCGGATGAACAGCTGAAAAAAATTCCTGTGATCGGTCCGCCCGCAAAAGGCGCGCAGCTCGAGGGAAGCAAGGATTTTTCCAAACAGTTTATGTTCAGGCATAAAATTCCCACGGCCGCTTATGAAACGTTTACAAAAGAAACACTTGATAAAGGGCTCGCTTTTCTCGAAACATTGCAGCCGCCATACGTTCTGAAGGCGGACGGACTCGCTGCGGGGAAAGGAGTTGTAATACCAGACAACCTACCGGACGCCCGGCGCGAGCTGAAGGAAATGCTCTCCGGAAAATTCGGGTTGGCGGGAGACAAAGTAGTGATCGAAGAATTTTTAAAAGGCATCGAACTTTCTGTTTTTGTGCTCACCGATGGCATTTCTTACAAGATCCTGCCGGCGGCGAAAGATTACAAACGGATCGGTGAAGGGGATACCGGACTGAACACGGGTGGCATGGGCGCGGTTTCCCCGGTCCCTTTTGCCGGTGAAGATTTCCTGCAAAAAGTGGAGGACCGGATTGTAAAGCCTACGATTGCAGGTTTAAAAAAAGATGGAATTCCCTACGCCGGATTTATTTTCATCGGACTCATGAACCGGAACGGTGACCCGTTCGTCATCGAATACAACTGCCGCATGGGTGATCCGGAAACGGAAGTTGTTATTCCAGGAATTAAAAGCGACCTGCTCGATTTATTTATCGCGGTGGCGGAAAAAAAGCTGGATGAATCTGAAGTGGTGATCGATCCCCGGACCACGACCACGGTTATGATGGTGGCGGGCGGTTACCCTGGCGCATATGAAAAGGGGAAAGAAATTACGGGACTCGACCAGGTGAAAGATGCCATCGCGTTCCATGCCGGGACAAAAGAAGAAGATGGAAAAATAGTTTCAGCCGGCGGCAGGGTGCTTGCCTTCACGGCTTTCGGAAATTCGATTGAAGAAGCGCTGAATAAATCATACGCAGCTGCAAACGCCGTAAAATTCGAAAGCTGTTATTTCAGGAAAGATATCGGGCTTGACCTCCTGAAGTGGAAAGCCTCCGTTTGATCCTGGAAATAAAAAAACGCGGTCCGTTCTGGAACCGCGCTCTGTAAAATATCCGGCTGAATTTTATTTATAGGTGTCTTGTTCGACCGCCTTCTTATTATAATTCGCCTGCAGCCACATCCACCAGAAAAAGCAGATGAAACCAAGCACGATCAGAACTTTATTCGGTGATAGATGTTCGTAAGTCCATTCCATCGCTTTAAAGAAGCTGTAAAAAAAATCACCAATGCTGTACCAGAAGCCTTCATGCTTTTCCATGAAAAAAGAGTTTTAAATGTCCGGGCAAAGTTAACATTTAGCCGAAAACTTAAACGGGAATTGACTTAAAAATCTTTTCGAAAAAAATTCCCGGCAGAAATCCGGTATTCTCCGGTAGATTCCTGTAACCATTAACTTTACCCTGTGTTCATCCGCTACGCCCGGGCAAATAACCCTTTCGCATTGATCCTGATCTTCCTCCTGGGAGCATTGCTTTGGGTTCCGGGTTTTAGTAATCCCGAGCCTCCCGCGCCCACTGTTTACGCGCCACTTTATGCCGGTCTCGATATATTCCTGCGCGCCCATCCCTGGTTCAGCGTTATCGCCGCTTTTCTGGTTGTAATTACCGCGGCCCTTTTCCTGAATTTTCTCATACATGAACACCATATCCTGGTAAAAAAATCATGGATGCCGGCGCTTATTTTCATGGTACTTTCTGCCTGCGCACCTGAACTGCTCTGGCTGCATCCGCCGCTCATCGCCGGTTTATTTCTGCTCGGCGCCCTTCATTTATTGCTGGGAACCTACCGCGCCGACAAAGCTTACGCGCCGGTTTTTAATGCCGGGCTGCTTATCGGTATCGGCGGATTATTTTACGTTCCCGTGCTTGTTTACATCGGATTTTCCCTCACGGTTTTCATCTTGTTGCGGCCTTTCATCTGGCGGGAGTGGGTGATTTTCAGCATCGGCGCGCTTTTACCCTGGCTCTATGCCGGCGTCTGGTATTTCTGGCACAACCGTCTCGATGAAGTCACCAGCGAGATGGTGCTCAATCCGATAGCCGGAAGGGATTTTTTCCTGAAGATCTCACCCGCTTATTACGGCCTCATGTTTATGCTGGCGTTTTTACTCGCCGTGGCCATCAGCCGTTTTACGGCCGGCGCTGGTTCATCCACGCTCAAAACCAAAAAGGCCGTTTCGGTGATGGTCTGGTTCTTTATTTTTGGTTTGGCAGCCGTCATTCCCGCCCAGAGTTACCACGTCACCGGTTTTACATTTGTGCTCATTCCGGTCGCGGTTTTTATTTCCAAATATTTTATCGTCAGCCGCCGCCTCTGGCTGGCCGAAAGTTTTTTTCTGCTTTTGCTTCTGAGCATCGGCTTATCCTATGCCATCAATCGAAATCTCTTTTGAAATAAAAGGGTCCAGAATATTCTGGAGCGGAACACCTGTTCAATTATTGACCACCTGTCCTGTGTTCGCTATTGCGAGGCAAAGCGCTCACCCAGGGCTAAGAATTCAGTTCCGCGTTTCAAAAAATCAAAAAAACATACTCACTTCAGCCTTGCCACACAAGTCAAATTGAGGAAAACCACTTCACCCTAACCTCTAAACCACCCTGGCTTCTTCACCTTAACCCAAAAGGGTACGCCACCATTAAACAGATATACTGAAGCGAGCCATTTTCATTTTCCCTTTGCAAACCATTTAGATTCGTATGTCCAGATTGCCTTTGGGGTGGCCAAAAACAAAGGCACTAAGAAGGGCCACAAAGGGTCGAAGTACACAAAGTTTCACGAAGTGAAGACACAAAGAGTTATTTTTTACTTCACCCTCACCTCTAAACCACCCTGGCTTGTCTGCCGAAGCGCGGCATGTGCGGGCGAAGGCAGACTTCCTCACCTTAACCCAAAAGGGGTATCCTTCCATACAAATCATATACTGAATCAAGCGATCCACCGCTTCATCTCTTTAATCGACGTTCACCTATTATCCCTAAATTTGCAACCATGAAATTCGGCAATGTAATTTTCCCCGGCTCCAATTGCGATCAGGATATGATCTATGTGCTGCATAACCTTCTTGGTCAGGAAGTAGTTGAGCTCTGGCACAAGGATCATGATCTCAAGGGTGTGGACGCAATCGTTTTGCCCGGCGGTTTTTCATATGGCGATTATCTTCGTTCCGGCGCCATCGCACGTTTTTCTCCCATTATGACCGAGGTTATTCAATTTGCAAACAACGGCGGCATCGTGCTGGGCGTTTGCAATGGATTCCAGATCCTGTGCGAAGCCGGACTTTTACCAGGCGCGCTTTTACATAATGCGGAGCGAAAATATATTTGTAAAAATGTGCACATCCGTCCGCAAACAAAAAACACGCTTCTTACCCGTTCGCTTCCCGACCGCGCGCTGAAAATTCCCATCGCGCATGGCGAAGGACGTTATTACGCGCCCGAAAATATTTTGCAGGAAATAAAGAAAAACGACCAGATCCTTTTCCGGTATTGCGATGAAAACGGAAACATCACGCCCGATGCGAATGCCAATGGCGCGATCGAAAACATCGCCGGTGTTTGCAATGCAGGAAGAAACGTCTTCGGCATGATGCCCCATCCCGAAAGAGCCGCCGACCCCGAACTTGGAAATACAGATGGCAGATTGCTTTTTGCCTCTCTTTTAAACATGGCGGCAGAAAAAATTACATCAGCAACGCTGGATCATATCCCAAAAGGAGTCGGGTAATTTTGCCATGCTCTTAATTCTATTATTGGTCTTTTCCCATTAGCACATTACCACATTGCCCTATTAGCACATTCTCCCATTGCCTCACTGCTTTTTATAGAACCCCATTGCCAGAATATATTCCCACACCGCTTCCGGAAAAAAATACCGCAAATCTTTTTTGGTCCGGATCGCTTCCCGCAGGAAGGAAGCCGAAACCTCTATGCACGGCGCAGCGGTCATGATCACCGAAGCATTGTTTTTAAGACTCCCGCCATCGCTGCCCGCGCGCGGGTAAACAAGCAGCTTATGATGCTCAAGTATTACCTGGTAGTTCTTCCACTTTGGTAGCGATTCAAGATTGTCGGAACCCATGATCAGTGAAAAAGTGTGCTCCGGATATTTTTCTGTCAGGTGAGCCAGCGTGTTGACCGTGTAGGATGGCTGCGGCAGGCCGAATTCTATTTTGCTCGCTTTCATTTTGGAATGACCTTCCACTGCCAGGCGCACCAGCTGCATCCGGTGATGGTCAGCAAGCAGCGTACTTTTTTCTTTCAGCGGGTTGTGCGGTGATACAACAAACCAGATCCTTTCCGGACCGGCAAACTCCAGCATGTAGTTCGCAAGGATCATGTGCCCGGTATGAACCGGGTTAAAAGAGCCGAAAAACAATCCAATGTGCACGGTGTAAATTTATGGTGATCTGTTGAGGTCCGAATTATTACTCAGGAGCGTAGATAATATCATGATTGTTTTATGGCTAAACTTAAAACAATATTTTGAATCTCACCTGGCTGGAATAAGGCAATAAAAAAATTAATGTTTTTCCGGAGCCTGCAACATTAGGGCGTTTGGCTGGAATTCCGTCGGAAAAATCTGCGTGGGGATGTGCGGGAGAAAACCATGGAGCTCAGGTGGGATGTGCGGTGGGGCGGCTTGGTTTTCGATCGATTTTTTCGACGAAGAATTCCTGTCAAACGACCGTAGGTTGCTAATTTTTGCTTCTTTTT